>JALVWL010000063.1 GCA_027034965.1 Candidatus Omnitrophota bacterium | reverse complement strand
CAGTATGATGCGATAATCATAGGAGCTGGTCCGGCAGGTCTTTCCTGTGCGAAGCAGCTGGCCGCGCATAAGAAGAAGGTCCTGATCATCGATAAGGATCCATTGGGTGGTACGTGCCTTAATTACGGCTGTATGCCTACCAAGTTCCGCCTAAAATTTTCTGGAGATCCAGAGTTTCTGTCCAGACAGCGCAAGATGGTGGATTCCCTGAACCTGGCGATAGAGAAGAGCCTGGTCAAGCGGGGCATAGATGTGGTCTATGGGAAGGCCTGTTTGTCTGACCAGCACACTGTCTTGGTTGACGGGCAAAGGTTTGAGGGTGAGTATATTGTTCTGGCAGTAGGGTCGCGTCCACGTTCTCTTCCTGGTGTTTCTGTGGATAATGAGAGGATATTCTTTGCCGAACAGTTGTTGTGGCAGAACCCTAACCGTGTAAAAAAGATGCAGATTATCGGGGCCGGTCCTATAGGTATTGAGTTTGCCTTTATGTATGAGTCTGTCGCGGAAAAGATAGTGGTCTGTGATGTGGCGGATGAGGTCCTGCCTAAGGAAGATAGGGAGATAGCCAACCGCCTTAGGGTATTTATGAAAAAGGCAGGGGTGGAGTTTCGTCTAGGCAGTCCTTGTACTGTTGACCCGGATGCTGACCTGGTCCTTATCGCTATCGGCAGAGAGGCGGATAGAGATGCATTGGATGAGTTGCTCAATGGTGTTCCGGTTGTATGTGGGGAGGCAGGTTTTATCCAGACAGATGAGTTCTTGAGGACCTCTATATCCAGCATATTTGCGATAGGAGAATGTATTGGCAGGGCCTTTTATGCAAATACTGCCAATTTTGAGGGCAGAATAGCCGCCCAGAATATACTCGGTCAGATGCATCCCCTCTCCTATCCGGCCGTGCCAAGGGTGGTCTTTTCCTCTCCGCCTATAGCCTCGGTTGGGATTGCCTCAGATGATCTGTTTTATGGGATGGTAAACTATCCCCATGGAGAGATGTATTACATCTATCCAGTATCCGGAAGATTAAAGATAGGCCTCGATAGGAAGGATAGGGTCAGATTTGCCTCTATGATAGGGCCAAATGCAGAGGAGCTGATTTCGTTGTTTACCCTGGCGATTGAGAAATCTGTTACCTATGAGGAGTTGAGGCAGATGCTCTATGTCCATCCCACCCTGGCAGAGGCAGTGGCCAGGGTAAGGTTTGAGTGATGTTATGGGTAAGGTTGCTATGGGCAATTACAGTCTCAATGAGCCTTATATACACAGCGATGCATTCCCTATATTGAGTTCCATACTTGCTTCAGGCTGGGTCTCCTCTGTCTCAGAGGCAGTTACTGGCTTTGAAGAGATGCTTTCCGAGTATATGGGTGTCAGATATGCGTTTGCTTGTCAGTCTGGTACTGCAGGCCTGCATCTGGCATTGCTTTCGCTTGGGATAGGCAGGGGAGATATTGTCCTTGTTCCGGATATCACCTTCATCGCTCCTGTAAATACGATCGCCTATATCGGGGCCGAACCCGTATTTATAGATACTGATAGGGACCTCAATATATCTGTCAGTGTTCTAAAAGACTTCATTCAGGGTTGTGAAAGGAAACGAGGCAGGGTGTTCTACAGGGGTAGGCCTGTAAAGGCGATAATAGTGGTCCATGTCCTGGGAAATCCCTGTGATATGCAGGGGATCCTGAATATATGCCGTGATAATAAGATAGGACTCATTGAGGACGCAACGGAGTCCTTGGGGGCCAGCCTGGACGGAGATATGCTGGGCAGCATAGGCGATGTAGGTGTTATCAGCTTTAATGGAAACAAGATTATAACTACTGGCGCAGGTGGTGCAGTTGTCTCGAATAACAGGCGCCTAATGGAGAGGGTTCGTTATCTCGGGACGCAGGCAAAGGATGATGGCCTCTATTATATCCATAATGATGTCGGCTATAACTATCGGATGTCTGCCCTCCAGGCAGGACTTGGGATATCTCAGCTAAAGCACATTCAAGAGCACCTGGATAAGAAACAGACACTACATCAGTGGTATAGGAAGGCCTTTAGGCGAGTTTCGGGTATATCGGTGCTTGAACCCATTAGAGGGGCCGGGAATTTCTGGATAAATGCCGTCAGGCTAAGAGGGAAAGATACCAAACGGCTCCGAGACATACTCATAGATAGGCTCCTTTCGGCCGGTATGCAGGTGCGGCCCCTTTGGCTGCCGAATCACCTGCAGCGTCCTTATAGCGATTGCGTTTACTTCGGACGGGGCAGCTCTATCCGTCAGTGGGAATCAACGCTCTGTCTGCCGTCGGATATCAGGATGAGGCAAGAGGATGTAGAGAGGGTGGCGGAGATGGTAAAAGAGGTGTGGGATGGGGCCAGAGATTAGGCGCTTGTGTATATCTCCAGATGTCTCGATAGAGGAGGCCGCCAGAAAGGTGGCCGAGGGTGGAGAGAAGATTGCCCTGGTGGTGGATACAGAGTTTAGGCTCTTGGGAGTCTTCGTTGATGGGGACCTGCGACGCGCCTTGTTGAGGCATATCCCTATAACAACACCTGTAAAAGAGGTGATGACAAAGTCTCCGAGGGTTTGCTATTCCTATGAACTGGATGCCGCCTTAAAGGCAAAGGAGATGATGCTCGAATACAGGCTTGAACACATACCTGTTCTAGATGAGGAGGGGCGTTTAGTAGATCTCTATTTGTGGAGAGACTTCTTTGCCCGTCCAAAGCTGGATACTGTGCATAGGGTAGTGATAATGGCGGGTGGTAAGGGATCGAGATTGGATCCGTTTACCAGGATACTGCCGAAACCCTTGATCCCAATAGGCGATAAGCCCATCATTGAGCACATTATGGAGAGGTTTTCCTCTTATGGATATAGACACTTTATCCTCTCTGTAAACTACAGGGCAGATATGATAAAGATGTATTTTATGGACAACCGTAGTTATGTAATCGATTATGTGCAGGAGGATAATCCCCTGGGCACAGCAGGCAGCCTATCCCTGATGAAGGATATGCTAGATAGGACTTTTTTTATAACGAATTGCGATATCATTGTCGACGACAGCTATGAACGGATGCTAAGACTCCATCAGGAGAATCAGCACAGCCTTACTGTTGTGGTTTCTCAAAAACAGCTAGTGGTTCCCTATGGTGTGATGCAGGTGAGTAACAATGGGCTACTCGAGGAGATAGTGGAGAAACCAGCCTATAATTTTCTGGTAAATACCGGCTTCTATGTCGCTGAACCAGTTGTCCTGGACTATATACCTGAAGGTAAGGAATATAGTATGGTGGATCTGATAAAGGCATTGATGGAGGATGGAAAGAGGATAGGAGTCTTCCCTATTGAGGAGAGAAACTGGTTTGATGTGGGGCAGTGGAATGAGTATAAGCGGACCTTGAGGCACTTTGGCGCACTCCTGGATAACGAGCCCATTACCCCTTAATCCCAAATTAAGCAATAATTTTAACTAAAAACTAAAAAGTCAAAACTAAAAACCACAACTCAAGTTTTGAGGATGAAGAAGGGAGAATGAAGCATGAAGGATTTTTATTTACTGGGATATTTTTCTTTCTTAATGAAAAATTT
>JALVWL010000062.1 GCA_027034965.1 Candidatus Omnitrophota bacterium | reverse complement strand
ATGCAGGAGAATGTAATCCTGGGCACTATCTCTTCGCTGGTCCAGGCCCTGGAGACTCAAAAAGGGAGCGGACAGAAAAGGCACCTGCGCTATTTCCCGGATATGGCTATGGCAATAGCAGAGGAGTTGGGGGTCTCCGATGATAAGGATGCAATGGCTATAAGATACGCTGGACTCCTCCATGCAGTGAGTATGATGAATTTGCCTTCAGAGATACTGAATAAGAAGAATAGCTTAAGCGATGAGGAATTTGAGGTAGTCAAGCGCCACCCTATAGATGGGGTAAATCTGATAAAGAATCTTGGAATTTTAAAACCAGCAATCCCTATTCTGCTGCACCACCACGAGAGATACGACGGCAAGGGCTATCCTTCGGGATTAAAGGGTAAACAGATACCGATTGGCGCAAAGATATTGGCAGTACTAGATGCCTTTGAGGCAATTGTCTTCGGGAGACCTTACAAAAAGCGGTTGACAGTAAAAGAGGCAATAAAAGAGCTACGCGCCAAAAGTGGTTCGCAGTTCGATCCAGAGGTAGTGGATGCCTTTGAGAGGGCATTACAGAAACCCCGCGTCCTCGAACAACTACGACAAGAAGGGGTCAAAATAGAATAGATTAAAGAGGGGGGCTATTGATTATGTTGTCCAGGATAAAACGATTCATTGTAATTATATCTATATCCTGTTTTGGACTCTCTTTTCTCTCTCCTTCCCTTTATGCAGGGGTTTTTGATGCGATAAAGCGAAAGATTGATATCTACCAGGAACTTGCTATGTTTGGCAATGTCCTTGAGATGGTACGCAAGGCCTATGTCGAAGAAGTGGATTCCAAGGATTTAATATACGGGGCAATATCGGGTATGCTTTCAAAACTCGATCCGTATTCGATGTTTTTTACACCTGAGGAGTTCAGGGAATTTGAGGGCGATACACAGGGCAAATTTGGCGGTATTGGGATAGAAATAGGGATTAGAGACGGATTTCTTACTGTGATATCTCCTATAGAAGGGACTCCTGCCTGGAAGGCAGGGATAAAGGCTGGAGATAAGATAGTAGAGATAGACGGAGAATTGACGCAGGGAATAACTCTACTGGACGCAGTAAACAAACTGAGGGGAGATCCTGGGACTAAGGTTAAAATACGAATTGTGAGAAAAGGGGAAAGCGATTTGCTGGACTTTGAGATAACGCGAGATATCATACAGATAGAGGAGATAAAGTATGCAGACATAATAACTGATGAGAAACAAGGCCCTAAGATTGCCTATATCAGGATAAGTGAGTTCAATGAAGATCTTTTGGAATCACTGGATAAAAAATTAAAAGAACTTGCAGATAAGGGAATGGATGCGTTGATACTTGATTTGAGGAATAATCCGGGTGGTTTATTGGATGTTGCTGTGGATACGGCTGCACGCTTTCTTGGAGATGGAAAGCTGGTCGTATACACCAAGGGACGGATAAGCGATAGAAAAGACTACCTTACACACTATAAGGCAAAGGTGTATAAGATACCTATGATAGTCCTTGTAAACGAAGGTAGTGCCTCTGCCTCAGAGATCCTTGCCGGTGCCCTGCAGTACTATAAACGTGCCCTGATAGTGGGGGGAAAAACGTTTGGCAAGGGTGTAGTCCAACAGCTGTTTCCTCTACCAGACGGCTCAGCTGTTAAGATAACCACGGAACGTTATTATCTGCCGAATGACGAGTGTATAGATAAGAAAGGGATTATGCCGGATGTTTCGGTCGAGTACAAGTATCTCCTGACACCGGACGAGTTTTCCCGTCTCTTGAGGGGCGAACCACCGAGTGATGAAGTCTTCGAAAAGATCAAGAAAGGAGAATCTCTGGAGACAAAAAAGGACAAAGAAGACATCGAAAGGGAGAATATAGTCCACGATTCTCAAATCCAACAGGCAATCAGCCTACTGAAAGCAGTACTTGTCCTTAAGGCTGGCGAGTGAAATTTGTCCTTGATTTTGACTTTCGATTGATTAAAAGAGATGAAATTCCGTATAACAGGAACAACACCCCAGGACTTGGTTCAGGCACAGGGGCGGGCGGATCCTCTAACTTCCAATTAAAAGTAGCAAACCTAGAGCCCCTTCGATATCCATAATTTGAATAATTAAGGGTAAAAGAACAAGTTACCGAAAGCCAATAGTATCCAGGATCCTGTATGATAAACTCTATATGGCCAGAGGAGCCAGAAAGGCTTTCTGCCATAATTCGCTGCCAACCAGATGAATATTTGCTTATAGAGACTGCGGGAGAACGAAGCATATTTGTAGGGAAGTAAGATACGTTATTCGTAAAGTCTAATGAAAACATAGCCGGAGAAGATAAGTTAAAGTAATACCACCACCTCGAATACATATTCGCATAGGCTGGGTGTTTGTAGGGGGAATAATTTTTTACAGTATAACTTTGAGAAAATCGCATATTGCCCTCTAATGGGGTCTGCCATTTGGCAGCGGTTGCGCCAACCAGAGAAATGTAGTGATCTGAATCATATCTGACCTTTGGATAGAAAGCCTTACCTATATACGCATTTGTGAAAGAATATGTTCCATCGCCAGCACCAAAATGTCTATCTGTATAACCAAAATATATCCGCGCACTCATATAGATTTGCCCTCTACTTGGAGATACTACTACTGCATAAGATTGTATAGAGAGAGATAGGAGAATAGCCAGGAAGGATAGAATGATAAAAAAGAGTTTCTTTAGACTCTCTTGGGGTACCATGTTCCCTCCTTGTCCTTTGTCTAATAGAAACAAATCTAACCAAATCGATTTTAATACTTCTTTTTTATTTTTCAATATTATTTTTCATTGCTTGCAATAGAACTTTTTATCGCCAGGCAGGAAAATTATTATTACATAATTTTAGGTGAATTCTGCTTTCCTTTTCTTAGGTTAATTGGTAGAATATCTATCAAACCATAGTTAGGCAATAATATTAACTAGAGAGTCAAAACGAGAAACTACAACTTAAGTTTTGAGAATGAAGGAGGGAGAAGGAAGCATGAAGGATTCTTATTTACTGAGATATGTTTCATTCTTAATAAAAAATTTCCTTCATTCTCCATGCTCCATTCTTCATCCTTAAGATTTAAGATGTGGTTTTGACTTTTGAGTTTTCTTTCAGTAGATTTGACTTTTGACTTTTGAGATTTGAGTTTTATAAGATGGAAGATAAAGAATTCTAATGCATAATTCGGGATTATGGAACTGTTGCACATAAAAGACATATCCGTAGCAGTTGATGGGAAACAGATTCTTTCCAGTGTGGATCTTTCTATAGGAAAGGGGAAAGTCTTTGTGCTGTTTGGGCCAAATGGAAGCGGTAAAAGCACGTTGATGAAATCGATAGTGGGCATCTCAGGTTATGAAATAATCTCTGGCGATATACTATTTGAGGGGAAGTCTCTGCTTCCCTTGTCTATTGACGAGCGAGCAAAGCTGGGAATTGCGATGATGTTTCAGCATCCGCCTAAGGTGCGCGGAGTTAAGCTGAATCAATTGGCCCGTATGCTCTGTGATGATGAGAATAAGATAAAGAAATATGTTGAACTCCTTAATCTTGGTTATCTCTTTGACAGGGACCTAAATG
>JALVWL010000061.1:12002-14837 GCA_027034965.1 Candidatus Omnitrophota bacterium | reverse complement strand
TTACCTGTCAAAGTTGGGATAATGTTTGCATATTAGTTTGGGCAATTAAGTTCTATTCTGTTCTTAACAACATCTTCTACAATTAAGTATCTTTATTTTTTCTGAATTAGAAATAGATTGATTTAATCAGATCTTTAACCCTTACATCTTTCAAGACTTTTGTCCTATTCTTCCACCAAAAAAAGAAAAGGAGGGCAGTATAATAAAGGCGCGTTTTTGCTTTATCAATACGAGGCAAAAAATCTAATTGATAATATAAATTAGATAATTTTTTACATGCCTCTATAAATAAGTTCCATTCTTCAATAGAATTTAACTTCCACTTACCATAGCGTCTAACATCTACGTCCAATTCCAAATTAAATACTTTTTTAAGTGCCAAAGAATGCGTAACAACAACTGAATCACTAACATCATCCCCCTTTAAAGACATGTTGCTTCCATGTTTCCTATATAAGAACAAAATTTCTGGTATCATGTAAAGCTTATATTTCAATGAAAATTGCAACCACATAAGATAATCGTCTGCTGGAAAAAAGCTTTGATCAAAAGACCAATTATTCTCTTCAAGGCACTGTTTTCTAAGTAATACTGTACCTGTCCATATTCTATTAAAAGGGAAAAGACAATAATTAATAATACCTTTATTCCAGATACTATAGTTAGGATAACCAACAATTCTATCAGATTCATCAACAAAAAGCACCTGTCCTGCAACAACACCAATAGTATCATCTTTATCCATTACCTTAACCGTTTTTTCAAGACGTTGAGGTAACCACACGTCATCCTGATCCAACCATGCAATATATTCACCAGTAGATTCTTTTATAGCTCTATTTCTTGCGTTTGAGGAGCCTTGATTTTCCTGATAGAAATAACGAATCAAACCTTTATCAATGTAAGGCCGTAATAATTCTTCTGTATTATCGATTGATCCATCGTTTACTACTATGATTTCATAATCCTTATACGTTTGTGCTAGAACAGAATCTATTGTATTTTTTATGAACCTTGCACCGTTATATACTGGTATAATTACACTTACTTTTGGCATAGTACTAATTCACAATGTTTTATATGTAATTATCTAACAATCTTTCCCAGTGTCGAAAAATATTTTCAGGCATAAAAAATGTCAGCATTTCTTTTTTAAATGCGTGCGTCTTATCTATAAGTTTATCAGTATTGTCCAAAGCATATTTTACAGCTCTTACCCATTCGCGTTCTTCCTTTTCTAAAGCATCTTCCACTCTCAGCATATTTCCAGATGGCACAGGAGCTAAAATACCGTATTTCGCTAATTCCATCTCCTCTATGCCTGGCTTAAAAACATAACTACCATCGTATAAGTCATTCAAAATTTCCCTTGGCCCTGTTAAACAATCTGAAGCAATAACCGGACACCCCAACGACAAAGCCTCTATCATATTTAAAGGCAAACCTTCCCACAAAGAGGGAGATAACAAAAGGCGTGCATTTTTTAACCACATATCGATATTAATTACCTTGCCAAAGAAAAAGACATTAGCTGAAATCACATCATCCGGTTTTAAATCCTCCAAAGAGCCAGAATAAATCTTCAAACCCAATTGCAAAGCATAATTTTCTAAAAATTGCCTTTGAGGACCGTCGCCTAATAATACGAGAGGATAACTTACTCCTATAATGCGCAATTCACGATAAATACGCAAAAGATGCAAAATCCCCTTTTGATAATCAAGCCTACCAACAACGAGTAAATATCCTGAATATAACCGCAACATAAAATTGATCTTATCATAATCAGAGCTATAAATATCATCATATCTTAAGCTAGCATGCTTTACAGGATTATAAATAGTCATTATATTAGACTCTGAGATAGATTTGTTTCTGTTTATTATACGCTTAAGCCCTTCGGAACAAGAAATTATGTTGGGCGAATAAAAATTTACTAGTTGAACATAAATGCGATACTTCAGATACTCAATCCCCTTTAATGCTCTTTTATTATATAAATGCCTATGAATTAGGCTAATACTTCCTTTTTGCTTTGTCAAAAGATCTAGAGCAGCAAAACCCCAGTCCTGAGAAAGCCATACCCTCGCCTTATATTGATTTTTAACACGAGATATGATTTTTGCTTTTCTATATAAATTAAGAGGCGATGTTTGAAAGCCATAAGTATTATCTATATCAAAAACAATTTCTTTTTCGCATTGAATTGTTTCAGTAAAAAAGGAATTATCCCTGCCAAAGAGAATTAAAAGCACTTTGTACTTTGCGCAAAAAAAAGGCAAAAGGCTAGCCAAAACCCGTTCTACACCACTAAAGCCTAAATCTCTGGCAATTATGGCTATATCAAAGGAATATTTCACTTCATAATCCTATACTTACTCACAACATAAATATATATCCTATCTTTCTAATAAGGCTCTGAGGCAATATGTTATAATGTAAAGCTTTGTACTTCCTAGCCAGATGCCTTGTATTAACAACGTCCATTATAATCCGTCGTTTATCTAAATCTAAATAGCCTCTAAATCTATCTAACAAGACATTCATAAGTAAGTAAGACTCTTTAACCAACCTCCTAGCTGCAGAAATATTTCTTACATAATATACTAAAGAACTAACCGGCCCTCTTGCTCCACAAGCATTCTTCCCATGTAACCTATAATATGATAAACTCTTTGAAACATATCCTACATTAAACAATAAATACCCCCCAGTTAGAAACCACCAATCATGGGCAAGGCCCTCTGGGACAGGAAATAATTTTCGCACAACTTTTCTGCTTACCATCATACTCATCCCTGGGACAGGATTATGAGCAACAACACTTTTCCAATG
>JALVWL010000061.1:0-11992 GCA_027034965.1 Candidatus Omnitrophota bacterium | reverse complement strand
TTATCTGGTTTAACACTTATAAAATCAAAAAAACTTTTGCTTATCATCTGATTCTCTTCATCTATTACTTCCATATCCGAAAACAACACGTCTATGTCATTCTTCTTTGCATAATTTATCATTGCAGAAATTTTATTTGTCAGCCATATATCATCCTGATCACAAAAAAATACATATTCAAAATCATATTCCAATGAAACAGCTACTAATCTGGCATAACTTTGTCTCCAACCTATATTTCTCCCTTCATCTTCATAGATAATAAACTTATCTTTATAAAAGGAACAATACTCCTCAATAATCTTACGGGTGCTATCCCCAGAACCATCATCCCTGATAATACACTTCCAATCAGAAAAATCCTGGAATACAAGGCTATCAAGCTGTTGGCGAATATATCGTTCACCATTATACGTAGATAAAAGAATTCCGATCATACAAATTCAACTCACACAACCACGATAATATTGTCTATATTTCGGAAACATTTCCATTGGTTTCACTTTTCTGTTTATCAACGATTCCAGTTTTGAAATATCATAAGACTTATCTCCTGACAACAAGGCAACCTTATTAGATATCCATGCAGAGTTAAATAAAAATAACGGACGAGCAGACCACCTTGGCAACTTTATTGGTTTTATTTTTTGGTATAAGATAAACTGAGATTCCCTTTCCAAAAAATCAATAAGATTAAATGACGGTTCAGATACATTCAAAACAACTCCTCGATTATTTTTAGAGGATAATAAAGCAAAAATAGCTTCTGCAACTAAATCTACACTGCAAAAACTAGTCTCTAGCTCTCCCCAGATAGGGAGTATTCTCTTTTTCAATAAACAAAACATTTTCCACAACACTCCTTTATCATCTTTCCCATATAGAGTATTAAGCCTTAATACAAACAAATTAATATCTTCATTGTTTTCTTTACTAAAAATACTTATTAAAGCATCCTCGGCCAATTTCTTTGATAAATGATATTTCCCATCTGGCATAGGTCTATCCTGCTCTGATATATAAGGTTTATAGGGACTGGTTCCATATACACCTATGGAGCTTATAAAAATGAATCTTTTTGCCTTTTTAGAAAAACGGCAAAATGAATCCGCTAATACCTTTGGCCACTTTATATTTACATGCTCATACTCTTGCCATTTCATCCGCGTTTCTTTTGGAATAGCGGCACAATGTATAACGGTCTCTACATCATGCTCTTTGAATATGCGTTTATACAAATCCATATCATCAAGCGAACTGCTCAAAAGATATACATTCTTCAGTTTCATCTCCTCAGCAATATCTTTTCTATGACTTCTCAAAAGAAAGACAAAATCATCCTCATTAAAAGCAGGTCTAAGCAAAGAATATATATTCCTGCCCAGAAAACCATTTACGCCAGTCAAGAGGATTTTTCCCTTCACCCCAGCAACCTCCAGGGAGAAAAGAGCATATTTATATACATTTCGTTTGCCAATGGGCAAATATGGGAGAATTTTATCTTCTCTTGCACCTGCCCAACTCCATTACAATTGGACCAAAAATTCCTGAAATTAAATCCATAATCCCTCAAATTCCCTATAATATTCGTATGCACCGCACAATCCCATACATCTCCGTTTGAATTTATCTGAACAGATGCAAAACTAGCAAAGGAAGGTATTGGTTGGCGATTTTCGTATAAAATATCTCTCAAAAATTGATAATATCGCTTTCTAAAAATGGCAATAATTTTATTTATCCACGATCTTTTATGGCCTTTATTTTCTAACTTAGTCAATGCTTTTAAAAATAATTCAAACTCTTCCTTAGATGGTGTAGGAATATGATCTTCATTATTCATCTCTCCTCTTACCTCTGCCACCTCAAATATATGCTGGTCAGGAGAGATCTCTTCTTCTACAAATTCAATCAATTCCTCTAAATTATGCACATTCCACTTAGAGACAACGGTATGTATGCCTATGCTTAACAATGGAAATTTTTTTTGTAACTCCTTTAGAATTTTAACAGTCTCTATTGCTCTCTCAAAATTACCTCTTATGCCGCGTATCTCATCGTGTCTCTCTCTGATTCCATCAATAGAGAGGTTTATCGTTACCTGAGAGGTATCGCGACTTGAAATATAAGGCAAGGCCGAATCTAATTTTTTCTCTATAACTTCCGGCAATAAACCATTGGTCGGAATAACCAGAAGTTCTGGTTTATTCCTATAAGCTATTTCGATAATCAGCTTATCGATCCACTCAACCAAAAATGGCTCTCCTCCGCTCAAGGTTATCCATACAGGATTTTCTCCCAGAGAGGCTATAATAGATTTCCACTCCTCAAAGGACATCTCCTCCTCTATAGGATTGTCCCAGATATAGCAAGTCTTACAGCGCGAATTACACCGCCGTGTAAGGCTGAATGTATAATTAACCGGTAAGATCTTCGGCAATCCTGTAATACGATAGATCCAGAAGGAAGGTATCTTACACAACAACTCTATAGATTTTCTCATATAAAGACAACCCCAGAATACTTATCCAGCTATCCCCCTGCCCATAAGCGATATGTATGATATAATTATCTATTAAGTTCTGCAGGATTACAATCGAAAAATTAGAGGATAAACTAATGAGTGTCCACTGGTGGCCGAAATCAAGGGCAATAGTACTCAGTTACTTCCTGGACCGTATATCCCAGGGTAAGAAGGAGAATAAAATCCTGGAGATAGGATGCGGAGGGGGCGGAAACTTTTTCTTTCTCAAGCAATTTGGAGAACTAACCGCGATAGAACCTGATGAAAACTTAATAAAGATAGCCCAACGGCATAGCTACGCCAAGATACTAAAAGGCTCACTGCCATATGAAATTCCTGCGATAGATGAACAGTTTGACATTATTGCACTTATAGAGGTCCTGGAACACATAGAAGAGGATAGAGCAGCAATAGAAAGGATAAAAGGCCTACTATCAGATAATGGACATCTCATAATAACTGTACCGGCATTTATGTTCCTCTGGAGTGAACACGACATATATTTCCAACACAAACGCAGGTATACAAAGAAACAATTAGAAAAACTCCTCTCAGATGCAGGTTACAACATCGTATTCTGCTCTTACTTTAATTTCCTTGCCTTTATCCCAGTACTAATACTCCGCAAGACAGGGGTCCTCAATTTAATAAAACGCATTAAAAGGAAGAAAGCAGATGCAGCCAACTGCCTATCCGACACAGACATCAGCAGGGGTGGGATAATTGGGGCTATTTTTACCTTCCTGGCAAAAATAGAGGCCTTTCTGTTAAGATATATAAAATTTCCATTCGGTGTATCTATACTATTAATCGCAAAGAAAAAATAATCCCAAATTATGCAATAAGGGATTAATATTAAGAGTATGGAAAATGGATGGAATTTTTTGTTAAGAAAGAAAAATATCCCAGTAAATAAGAATCATTCATGCTTTATTCTTACTTCTCTATTCTTGATAAAAATGCTGTGGTGTTGTATTCTATTCCAAAAAGAAAGGGAATAAATAATTAGCAAGCAATTAAAGAAGCGAAATCTTAATGCACAAGCCAGGACATATTTTTTAACTCAAATCCACTATCCCAAAAATCCAAAAAATAAAAAATCGGAGCGGCCGGATTTGAACCGGCGACCCCCTGAACCCCATTCAGGTGCGCTATCCAAGCTACGCCACGCTCCGATCTCACTTCACTACTATTATAACTGTCCTATCAATGGTGATAAAGTTCAACTCCACCGCCCTTTACCTCAGGAGGCAGCATTGTAAATATCTCTCTGGCTACCTCTGGATAGCGGGCAATGAATCTCAGTTCATCTTCAGTAAGAGGTTTCTGGTTATGGACATTGGCGTATCTGACCAGCTCGAGTATCTCTTGGGCCTGTTTTTCATCCTTAAACTTTATCTCCAAACGCTCATAAACGTTTCTAAAGCCCTTTATCCCGCTATACTCGCCCACTGTAATCTGTCGACCAGTATCGATCACCTCAGGCGTACCCCTGCCTAGCTCCTCAAAATCATAAAGCTCGTAGTTGCGTCGGTCTTTCAGTGCACCGTCGGCATGTATACCGGATTCATGGGCAAATGCGTTCTCTCCAACACCCGGCTGATTAATTGGTATGGGAATACCAAACGCATAAGAGGCATACTTACAGATCCTCCAGGCAATTTGGAGGTTTATATTCTCATCCAGCGGGTATTTCCCACCTATTCCGCTACTGTACTTCAGGGCCAATATAGTTGAGACAAGATCAGCATTTCCTGCCCTTTCTCCTATGCCATTAACTGTGGTATTTATATAGGCATCCACACCTGCATCTATCGCAGCCTTTGCCCCTGAAATAGAGTTTGCAACGACCATTCCCAGGTCATTGTGACAATGTATCTCTATCGGGATCTTGACCTTGGAGGCTAGTTCATATACCCTTTCATATATGCTAAATGGCGAGTCATAGCCAAGGGTATCGCAATAACGCAACCTATCTGCACCTGCCTCCTTTGCCGCCAGGCCAAACTCTATCAGGTAAGAGAGGTCTGTCCTTGAGGCATCTTCGGCATTTACTCCCAAGGCCTTTATTCCCATCTGCTTTGCGGCTTTGACCGCCTCTATCATATTGGAGATAACCTTGTCACGGTCCAATTTTCCCTGAAACTTATAAATTATCATCTGATCCGAGGTGGACATAGACAGGTTTACATATTCAAGATCCGGAACATACTTCTTGGCGATCTCCACATCCTTTTTTATCGCTCTTATCCACCCTGAAAGGCGCATATCAGAAACCACGCCCATCTTTGCAAGTTTTAAATTGGCATTTAGATAATTCCTCTCATGATGGGTAAAAGGGAACCCAAACTCACTCTGCCATATTCCCATCTCATCAAGATAGAGATTTATCATTGTCTTCTGGAGCTTGGATAGACATATCCTCGATGTCTGGACCCCATCGCGATTGGTTACATCGATTATACGTATCTTATTTTTTTTCTCCTTCCCTTTACTCTTTTCATGTATCTTTTGATGCTTCTCCACCATAATATCTACCTCCTTTTCTATTTTCAGTCTATTTGCCCTCTTCTCTATTTAGTTTGTTTACCGCATTTACATAAGCCCTTACACTGGCCTCAACTATGTCTGTACTTGCACCATGACTATTAATCACTCTATCCTGGCCAAAATCCACTGTAATACTGGCCTCTCCAAGTGCATCCTTACCCGAAGTAATGGCCTGTATATTGTAATTCAACAATCTGCCAGGGCACTTTGTTATCTTATCCACCGCCTTATAACAGGCATCAACCGGGCCATCTCCTTCGGACGTAGCTGAGAATTCTCTGCCGCCATAGCTAAGCACAACCGTGGCCTTCGGATTGCCATCCTGCCTTGGGATATTCACCTCTATCCCAACAAGCTGCCACTTCTCCACATCCACACGCATAGTAGATTCCACAAGGGCTACCAGGTCTTCGTCGAACACTTCCTTCTTCTTATCGGCCAAGCGCTTAAACTCCTCAAAGACCTTACTGACTTCCTCTTCCGAGAGGTTAAACCCAAGCCTCTTCAGACGGTCGACCAGGGCATGACGGCCTGAATGTTTACCCAACACCAGCTCGTTCTTATCCAGACCTATATCTTCCGGAGACATAATCTCATAGGTCTGGCGGAATTTTAGCACTCCATCCTGGTGTATTCCGGACTCATGCCTGAAGGCATTCTTGCCGACTATTGCCTTATTAGGCGCAACCACAAATCCGGTCAAACGGCTTACCAGACGGCTTGCGCGCATAATCTCCCGCGAATCTATGGAGGTATCCACGCCGAAGTAGTCCTTGCGCACACGCATAGCCATTACCAATTCCTCCATTGCAGCATTACCGGCCCTCTCTCCTATGCCATTAATCGTACACTCTATCTGCCTTGCACCAGCCTTTACAGCCGCAAGGGAATTCGCCACCGCCAGCCCCAAATCATTGTGGCAATGCACTGAAATGACTGCCTTTTCTACATTGGCCACATTATCAAAGATCCCCTTAATCAGGGCCGCAAACTGCTCAGGGACTGCATAACCAACCGTATCCGGAATATTTATAGTCGTTGCGCCTGCCTCTATTACCGCATCTATTATCCTGTACAAAAATTCAGGCTCACTCCTCGAGGCATCCTCAGGAGAAAACTGTATGTCGTCAAAGAACCTGCGGGCATACTTTATGGCATCTACAGCTATCTCCAACACCTCATCTGGACGCTTCTTGAGTTTATACTCCATATGAATGGGCGAGGTGGCTATAAATACGTGTATCCTTCGATTCTCTGTCACAGACAGGGCATCTTTTACCGCATCTATATCCTTCTTGACACAACGCGACAAGCCACAAATAACCGGCCCCTTTACCTCTTTTGCCACCAGATTCACTGAACGAAAGTCCTCAGGAGAAGAGACAGGAAAACCTGCCTCTATTATATCCACACCCAACCTGGCAAGCTGGTGAGCAATCTCCAATTTGCCCTGGGCATCCAGTGCAGCGCCAGGGGCCTGCTCACCATCCCTCAGAGTGGTATCGAATATCTTTACCCTATCTATATTCATCTTCGCCTCCACATCATATCCTGCTTTATATCCTTTAAGAATAACTTCCTACTGCATAATTTATTAATTATACACTAAAAATGGAAGGTATTAAAAGTACAAACCTCACCCGCCTTAGGCGGGTAGAGACTCACCGGTAAGCCTCTGAAATATCTCTAGATATCTCAGGCGGGTATTCTCGACTATTTCATCTGGCAGCACTGGACCAGGAGGGGTTTTGTCCCAATTCAGGCTATTTAGATAATCCCTTACAAACTGCTTGTCAAAACTCTTCTGGGACCTGCCCTCTTCATAGTCATCCATATACCAGAAACGAGAAGAGTCAGGGGTCAATACCTCATCCACCAAAACCAACTCGCCCTCTTCATCCACCCCAAACTCAAACTTGGTATCTGCAATAATAATCCCCCTGCTCTCAGCATACTCTCGTGCCTTCGAATATAAATCTATACTCAATCTTTTCAGCTTATCTGCTAAGGCGTCTCCAACCATTTCCCTGACATCGTCAAAACTTATCTCCTGGTCATGTCCGACTTTTGCCTTGGTGGTTGGAGTAAAGATGGGTTCGTCTAAACGTTGAGACTCTTTCAGTCCCTCTGGCAACTTTATACCGCTCACCATACCAGTCTCTTTATAGCTCTTCCATCCTGAACCCGTTATATAACCCCGCACAATACACTCTATTTCCAGGACCCTATATTTTCTAACTAGCATAACCCTACCCGAAAGCTCTCCCTCTACCTCTTTTAATTCAGGGAATCTCCAAACAATCACAGGGGCATAACTGCTTTCGAGGTGATGGCGCACATCTGCCGAGAAAAACTCAAACCAAAATCTACTCATTGCCGTTAGTATGCGCCCCTTATCAGGGATAGGTGTAGGCATAACCACATCAAAGGCAGAGATCCTATCAGTAGCCACAAGCAACAGATAGTCTCCCAGGTCATAGACATCCCTGACCTTTCCTTGCCTCTTTACACCTACTCTGTAATCCGTCTCCATCACTACCATATAGCACCACTCCAATAACAATCACCATTATACGCTCCATAACCATACCACATCATCAATCCATTTTCAACCCAGATTATATTAACCCGGATTATGCATTAGAATTCTTTACCTTCCATCGCCTTGTTAATCAAACATCTCTTTTCTTATTAATAATCAAGCATGAAGGATGGAGCATGGAGAATGAAGGATAAAACCACCATTTCGCATTGCTTCTTTAAACCAAAAAATCCACTGCCTCCATTCTCCCTTCTCCGTTCTCCCTTCTTAACAATCAAGCATGAAGAATGGAGCATGGAGAATGAAGGAATTTTTTATTAAGAAAGAAAAATATCCCAGTAAATAAGAATCCTTCATGCTTCATTCTCCCTTCTCCATTCTCAAAACTTGAGTTGTGGTTTTTAGTTTTTAGCTTTGAGTTTTTAGTTATTTTTCTTTGCCCTACAACGGCTTCCATTACATCGCAAATTCCTATTGCATATTTTGGGATTAAGAATTCAAGGAAAAAGTTGAGTCTAGGATTTAGCCTACGGTATATGTCTTTACTCATAGCCTAAGGACTGATATAATTTTTAGAAAGGTGGCACAATGGAAATCCAAAAGATAATAAACAAAGCCGTCGAAGCAATAAACTCTGGGCATAAAAAGTATGCCACCTCCCTATTGAAATATATTACTAGGAAAGATCCAGATAATATCCAGGCAAGAAAACTTCTCTATGCAACACTTATGAACACCATAGACATCCCAAGGGCAAACAAGATAAAATCCTACTTTACGAAGCTCAAGGGAGAACAATTCATAAAGAAAGGTCAGATAAAATTAGGGATAGAACTCCTTGAACAGGCCTTCGAATTGAACCCAATGAACATACATATCCTAATCTCCATTGCTGAGATACTCGCCAACCGAAACTCCCAGGCCATTGAACTACTGGAAAGCATTGAAATAGAGCACATACAGGACCCCAATATGCTAAAGAAGATAGCCAGGGTTTACCTCAATGCGAAAAATTATCCTCTGGCAAAAAAGGCCCTCAAGCGGATCCTGATAGTTACTCCCAATGACCTGGAAAGCCAGAAAATGCTCAAAAACCTCGAGGCACTTGGGGTCCTTCAAAAGGAATTTAAAGCATCCTAAGCAGGATCCCAATAGAGAACAGATTTATAACACAGGAAGTACCGCCATAGCTAACAAACGGCAATGGCAACCCCTTAGGCGGCAATAACCCGACATTTACTCCCAAATTTATGATAGTCTCAAGAAATAAAAGCCCCATTAGACCTGTGATAAATAACTTTCTGAACAGGTCTTTCTGCCTAATTGCCGCCAAAAAACCCTGTACGAACAGATAGAAAAATACGAAAACCACGAATAATGTCCCAAGTATGCCAAACTCCTCTCCGATAACCGCAAAGATAAAGTCTGTATGCGCTGCAGGCAGATAGAATAATTTTTGCAGGCCGTGCCCCAACCCCCTGCCAAAGACCCCGCCAGAACCCAGAGCAATCTGTGCTTGGATAATCTGAAATCCCCTATTCAATGGATCCGCCCAGGGATTCAGGAAAGAGAGTATCCTGGCTCTCCTGTAAGAAACCGAGAATATCAAAAACCACGCCAGGGGCAGAGATATCACCAACAAGGACAAAAGATAAGAAAACCGCAGGCCAACCACCAGCATAATAATCCCCAACACCATAGCCGTCACTATAGTAGTTCCCATATCCGGTTCAAGCAAGACCAGACCAGCAATCAGGCCAAAGACAATAAATGCGGGTATCATATGAGTAATATCCGACAACATAGACCTGGTAGCCTCCACTCTTCTCGCAAAAAGGTCAGCCACATAAATAATTATTGCCAGCTGGGCAAGTTCAGAGGGCTGAAAGTGAAACGGCCCCAGGGATAGCCAACGCCTTGCCCCACCTATCTGGTGTCCCACTCCAGGGATAAGGACTAGAATCAAGCCAACGATACTTAACAGGAGTATCAACTTGCTATTTCTTCTTAGGACATCTGGAGGTATCTTATATCCGATAAACATTGCAATATAACCCACCAGTAAAAATATTGCCTGGCGAATCAAAAAATAGAACGGACTCCCAAAAGATGCATCGGCATAGGCAAAGCTACTCGAAAACACCATTACCAGTCCAAGAAAAGATAGAAGAAAAACCGCACCAAAAATGCGCTTCTTTAAAAGAGCATCATCTATTCCCGATAGTACAAACAAATCCCTTAACAAGCCCATTGAAAAACTCACCCCTCTCCTTATACCCAGAAAACTCATCAAAACTGGCACACATAGGTGAAAGCAAGACCACATCCCCTGTACTGGCCTCATCGACAGCCAAATCAAATGCATCCTTCAGTCCCCTAGCCCTTAATGAAGGGATCTGCGAACCTACCTGTTCAAAGATTCGCCCACCCTCCTGACCATAACATATAAGCACCTTGACAATATCTCTGTATCTCAGCAACCCAGAAAAATCCAGCCCCTTAGGACTCCCCCCTGCAAGTAATATGATAGAAGAAAAACCCCTGGCCTTAAGCAGGTCCAACCCCCAAAAGGTAGAGGCAGGATTGGTCGCCTTTGAATCGTTTACAAAAATTATCCCATTATGAGATGCGATAAACTGCATCCTATAATCCAATCCCTTAAATTCTCTCAAGGCCGATAGGACATCTTCCCTCCTGTATCCCAGATAATCCATCACCTCAACTACACAGGCCTCATTTTCATTAAGGCCATCTCTCTTAGAAAACCGCCTCACACATACAGCCGGTGCAAATCCCTCCAGACTAGACAGATATTCACTATCAGCATTCAACAGAGCCATACCTTCATCCATACGAAACAACATAGAGGCCTTTGCCTTCCCATATTCATCCATATCCATATGCCAATCCATATGGTCTTCCGTTAGGTTCAATACAACACCGATATCTGGAGAAAACTCCATCGAAGAAAACAACTGAAAGGAACTTACCTCAACAACTGCAATATCAACGGCCTCATCAACTATAGAAATGAAAGGACGGCCGATATTTCCACAGGCTACTGCCCTGACCCCAAAATGATTTAGGACAAACTCCAGAGCAGAGACAGTAGAGCTCTTGCCATTCGTACCAGTAACAGCGATTATCCTGCCCTCAAAAAATCTACTTGCCAGATCAATCTCTGAAATCACCTGATTTCTATCCAATCCCAGCATCTCAGGTCGAACAGAAGGACTTACTACAATCTCATCAGCCCTTGAGATAAGATCCAGGGAATTTTTGCCCTCTTCAAATTCAACTCCATTAGAGGAAAGCCATTCCCTGAACCCATCCTCCAAGGCATCTCTAGAACTAAGGAAAAAGGGTATGCCCCGAGCCAACAAGAAACGCGCTACTGCCTTACCAGTTACCCCCCCACCAACAATCGCAAATCTATATCTCCTCATCGACAACATTATACAACCAAAGCAGACTATTAAAAATCCAAAAACAAAAGAGACCGCTCAAAAGGCGGTCTCTTTTCCAGTCCACCAGGGAGCAATGCCCCAGTTACTTGACCTTCAACTTGATCTGTTTGGGCTTTGCTTCCTCTTTTTTGGGGAGGATAATCTCCAGGACCCCATCCTTATAGGAGGCCTCTGCCTTATCTGCCTCTACCTCAGCCGGCAAGGCCACAGAACGCTCAAAACTCCCATAGAAGCACTCCTTTCTATAGAAGTTCTTATTCTTCTCTTCCTTTTCTTCTTTCCTCTCTCCTTTTATGGAAAGAACCCCATCTTCAATCCTTATATCCACATCGTCCTTATTTACACCTGGCAGATCAGCCTTTATCCTAATTCTGTCCTTTTCATCCACTATATCCACAGCTGGAAGCCATTCTGCAACGCCCCCGACATCCTCCCTAGGCAGTCTTGCCAGAGACAAGTCAAAAAGACGATTCATATCTTCTTGCAAATCAGCAAGATACTTAAATGGATCCCAAACATCTCTTCTACGCCACCTTATCAGTGCCATAATCCCACCTCCTTTTTATTTTAGCAGTCGCAAAATCAAACTGCCAAAATCCATTCAAAAAATTTTGCCTTCCCAGGCATTTATATTTTAGCACTCTATACACCAGACTGTCAAGTATTTTTGCGAAAAAATATAAACCCGGATTATGCATTAGAATTCTTTAGCTTCCATTAATTTGTTAATCAACCATCTCTTTTCTTATCTAAATATAACTCAAATCTCAAAAGTCAAAAGTCAAATCTACAGCTTAAAACTTAAATCTTTTTATTTTTACCCTCTATTTCTTTTCTCTTTATCGTCAGCTAAACTCCCAATTCTTGCAACCCGTTCCCGCTTTTTTTAGTTGCGTTTTCTCTTTATAT
>JALVWL010000060.1 GCA_027034965.1 Candidatus Omnitrophota bacterium | reverse complement strand
CATTGATTATGTCTCGTACCGCCGCACCAGTGGGAGAAGTCACCACACCAACGACCCTTGGCAGAAACGGCAGAGGCTGCTTTCGCGTCTCATCAAAGAGGCCTTCCTTTTCTAGCTTCTCCTTTAACTGCCTGAAGGCAAGCTCCAGAGCTCCTACGCCCTTTGGCATTATCTCCTCTACATATATCTGATAGCGCCCCTCCCTTTCGTAAATGTCCACCCTTGCACGGCATATCACCTGCATCCCATGCTCCAATTCGAATTTCATCCCCTCACGCGCTGAACGAAACATCACCGCCGAGACAGCCGCTGACTCATCCTTCAGGACAAAATACATATGACCTGAAGAATGTACCTTAACCCGAGAGGCCTCGCCCTCCACCCAGATAGTATCAGGGAAACTCGAACGCAGGGCCTGACGGACAAGGGAGTTGAGTTCAGAGACAGAGACAACTATACCTTCTTTGCCACCTAATTCAAATAAACTAATCTCTTCCATTGCTCAATAGACTTCACTTTCTTTGAGTCCAAATCTATCTCAATTACTACCCCATTAAACTCAATTGGGGGCTCGGCTACCGGAAACCTCTGGGGTATCCCTGCGACATATTTTCGCACCACATTATCCACTACTCTGCCGAGTACAGAGTACTGCGGCCCTACCATACCAACATCCGTAATATAGGCGGTCCCCTTTGGCAGGAGTTTTGCGTCAGCTGTAGGCACATGGGTATGCGTACCGAGCACTGCCGCAACCCTGCCGTCAAGATAATAGCCCATTGCTATCTTCTCACTGGTAGCTTCGGCATGGAAATCGACCACCACAATATCGGCCTTTCCATCCAATTCAGATAAAACCTCATCTGCCTTGCGAAAGGGACAATCTACGGGCTGCATAAAGACCCGCCCTAACAGATTCAAAACCGCTACCCTAACTCCCTTTGCTGCTGCCCATATTATATACCCCTTTCCAGGTGCACCCGGTGGATAGTTGGCAGGCCTTATTATAAACGGAAACTCATCTATGCGCTTTATAAAGTCCCTCTGTTTCCATATATGGTCTCCTGTAGTAACCACATCCACCCCACTGCGCCACAGCTCATTGGCTATCTTAACCGTAATCCCTGAACCATTTGCAAGATTCTCGCCATTGACGATTATCATATCAAGGCCCAATTCCTCACGCCAATCAAGGCCATACTTGTGAAAGGCCTCAAGGGAGTCCTTCCCTACCATATCTCCCAGGAAAAGCAGGCGGAAGGTATTATTTTGCATACTCGATCGCTCTGGTCTCCCTTATTAGGATCACCTTTATCTGCCCTGGATACTCCATCTCTGCCTCTATCTTCTTCTTTACATCATGGGCAAGCAGGGGCAGGAGCTTGTCATCTACCTGACCAGGATCAGCTATAACCCTGACCTCACGGCCCGCCTGAATCGCATAGGCCTTCACAATACCCTTAAACGAAGTGGCTATCTCCTCCAGCTTCTGGAGACGCTTTATATAGGTCTCTATCGTCTCGCGCCTGGCACCTGGTCTGGCAGCACTTATTGCATCTGCAGCAGCAGCCAGGACAGCGTATATCGAATTATAGGCCTCCTCCTCATGGTGGGCGGCGATTGCGTTCACTACCACATCCTTTTCCCCGTATTTGCGGGCCAGCTCTGCCCCTATCAAGGCATGAGTACCCTCTACGTCATGGTCTACGGCCTTGCCTATATCGTGCAGTAGGCCAATACGATGGGCAAGGGCAAAGTCCAACCCTAGTTCATTTGCCATAACCCCCATAATAAAGGCCACTTCCTTTGAATGCTGAAGGGCATTCTGTCCAAAACTCGTACGAAACTTCAACGTGCCAATCAACTTTACCAGCTCAGGATGCAGGCCGTGTATCCCCGCATCAAACACTGCCCGCTCCCCTTCCTCCTTTATGTTTTCCTCGACCTCCTTCTCGGCCTTCTCTACAACCTCTTCAATACGTGCTGGATGGATCCTGCCATCACTGATAAGCTTCTGGAGCGAGATGCGGGCTATCTCTCTGCGAACCGGATTAAAACCAGAGATAGTAACTACCTCTGGCGTATCGTCTATGATAATATCCACGCCCGTAGCCATCTCGAATGCACGGATGTTTCTTCCTTCACGGCCGATAATCCTGCCCTTCATCTCATCATTCGGCAGATTAACGACACTTATCGTGCTGTCTATCGTCTCCTCGGCCGCATATTTCTGTATGGCCAGGGCAATGATCTCCTTTGCCTTTTTCTCTGATGTCTCCTGGATCTCGGTCTCAAGCTGCCGCAACATCCGTGCCTTCTCTTCAAGGAGTTCCTGCTCTATCCTGTTGAGGAGAAGTTGCCTCGCCTCCTCCTGAGACATCCCAGAGACCTTTTGAAGCACAACTTTCTCTTCTTCTATAAGCCGTGAGAGCTCTTTCTCCCTCTGAGTTAGATTGCTCTCCCTATCAACGACCTCTCTCTCCCTTTCTTCTACTGCCCTTTCCTTTGCCTCAAGGATGTCCAGCCTGCGGTCTATGTTCTCCTCCTTCTGGAGAAGGCGCTGCTCTATTTTATTGAGCTCCTCACGCCGCCTTTTGGTCTCCTCTTCAAATTCGCTGCGCATACGAAAGAGCAGGTCCTTGACCTCCACCTCGGATTCACGGCGCCTGGCCTGGGCATCCCGCTTGGCCTGTTCGATTATCTCCTGGGCCCGCCTCTCTGCGTTGTCTATCTGTTTCTTGCTCTTTGCCTCATAGACCTTATACCCTATAAAAAAGGCAATGACAAAAGAAACCAACCCTACCAGTATTAACATAAGCAACCCTTCCATAGTCACCTCCTATGTCAGCTCTGCAAAGCTGGATCAGGCAGATACGACGTGATGGACCTTCTTATCGTAAGGACCAGTGGGAATGGAATCAAATACCTGACAGGAATAACATATACCTATAACAGGCACACCTTCCGGTAGAGAAGAAAGAAACCTATCATAAAAACCCCTGCCGCGGCCTAACCTTCTGCCAGAAAGGTCAAAGGCCCTTCCCGGCACGATTATCAAATCCAGATCCTGGGGTGCAACCTCTTTCTTTTCAACGGGTTGCAAAACAGAAAACGGCCCAGAAGTAAGCTCTTCCCCAAGCTCGCAAGGCAGAAGCTCATCTCCATCGACTACCGGAACCACTACTTTTTTCCCTTGTTTTTGTGCCTCTCTAATAATAGGTGTCGTATCTACCTCATCCTTCTTTGCAAGATAAACCATAATAACCCTTGCCTTTATAAACTCCTTCAAGAGCACAACCAAATCCCTAATCTTGTTAGAGGCGCAGACCTTGGCCTCTTCAGTAAGCTCAGCAATACGCCTGCTTACCTCCTTTCTTATTGTCTGCTTTTCTTCCTCTAGATCCATCACCTTTACCATAAATATACCCCATTATCTCTAAGTACACTCTATAGAATTATAGCACAAACCCTTCAAAGCCAAAAACCATATTTGCTAGATGTAAGGTTAAGTGATAAAATTCATATCAAAATGGAAAAAGGTCATAATATACACAATAATAAAGACTATGGTTTTTCTATAGTTATCCCTATGTACAATGAGGCCAGCAACTTAAAGCCGCTGGTAGTAGAAATAATCGAAACATTCCAGAGACAATCTGATTACAAAGGAAAACTAGAGATTATTATTGTGGATGACGGCAGTAGCGATAATACATTAAAAGAGGCACAAGCTTTGCTCAAGTCCTTACCCGTGCTTAGGGTAATCCATCATAAAATCAGGTATGGCCAAAGTGCAGCTTTATATACCGGCATTCGCCACGCTAGATTTGATACAATTGTCACTATGGATGGAGACGGCCAGAATGCACCCCAGGACATCCTGAAACTAATAAAGGAATATCTTAAACACAAAGATAACGGTATAAAAACAATGGTAATAGGGGAAAGAGTCTATAGAAAAGACAAGCTATCACGAAGACTAGCATCATTGGTAGCCAATAAGATTCGGAATCTGTTATTGAAAGACAAAACACCAGATGTTGGCTGCGGATTGAAAGTCTTTTCAAGAAAACTATTTCTAAATTTCCCATATTTCGATCATATGCATAGATTTATGTCAACTCTTGCAATTCACTTTAATGCACAGGTAATATCCATTCCTGTGCACCACAGACCAAGATTAAGCGGCAAAACCAAATACCGCACACTATCCCGAATGATAGAGGGGGTATCAGACCTCTTTGGTGTATGGTGGTTATTACACCGCTATGCCTTACCTCAAGCAAAGGAGATAGATTCGAATGAAAATTGACACTATATGGCTGGGAATTGGATTCCTTGGCCAGGGAATATTCTCTGCCCGATTTATTGTCCAATGGATTTACAGTGAACGGGCAAGAAGGAGCGTTATTCCAGTCATATTCTGGTACCTTAGCCTTGGTGGTGGATTTTGTCTACTTTTCTACGCAATACATAGACGAGATCCAGTATTTATACTAGGGCAATCCTTCGGTATATTAATCTACTTAAGAAACCTTTATTTCATTCATAAAAACACGGAAAAAGATGAAACAAGCCTTTAAGCAAAATGATTTCGTCTTGCTATGGGCCATACTTGCAATATGTGCCCTGTTCTGCAGGCCCCTTATGCCAATAGATGAAACCAGGTATATATCTGTGGCCTGGGAAATGTGGACGCACAAGCACTTTCTAACCCCTATACTCAATGGGACACTTTATGCGCATAAACCTCCAATGCTATTCTGGCTAATTCATATCGGCTGGGCATTATTTGGGCCAGCTTCCTGGACAGCAAGGATTATTCCCATGATAATTGCTCTGGCGAATCTCTTTCTTGTTAAACATATCGCAACTCTATTGTGGAAAAAGGATTCATCCAGCCCCCATACTACAATCTATATACTTCTCTCTATGCCCCTGTGGCCTATATGGGGTACTTTGGTAATGTTTGATATGCTTCTTATCTTCTTTATCCTGATTGCAACCATATCTATCCTTAGGATCGCAAGATATAAAAAGAAAATTCTATGGAACTATATCTTTATGGCACTGGCCACCAGTGCCGGAATACTCACAAAAGGTCCTGTTTTCCTTGTACATATAAGCGCTATTATCATTGCATATGGATTCTCATTTAAACAATCGAATAAAGAAGAAACAACCTCAAGACTAATAGAAATAATTGGTTCTGTAATAGCTGGCACCATACCTGCTATCCTATGGGCTATCATTGCTATCACTCATACAAATAATAATTATGCTACAGAAATACTCTGGCACCAAACTATAGGAAGGGCCATTCATTCATTTGCCCACGCAAGACCATTTTGGTGGTATCTAATCTTGCTGCCCATATTATTCTTCCCCTGGATATACTCTAAAAAACTCTGGCTATATCTTCTTAAATTTCACCCAGACAAAGGCGAGTTGTTTTTGAAAATATGGCTCATAACAACTATCATTATCTTTTCTCTGATAAGTGGAAAGCAGGGTTACTATCTTCTGCCCGCTTTTGTCCCATTTGCCCTCTTGTCAGGCCGTCAATGCTCTCAAGAACCCCACACTTTTTCTGGAACACCTAGATTCATATCCATCATTACCCTTATCTCAAGCATAATACTGATATGCATTACCTTCCTCAGCCACATCTATCCCCACCACATCCCTCTTGCACTGCAGAGAATAATGCAAAGGATATCAATAATTGACTGGTTACTCTTCACTTCTCTTGGATTAATTGGACTCTATGTAAGCAAAAGAACAGAGATCGACAGTATAAGGTTATCTGCGTATCTCATAACAAGTGGGATTATTTTCTTGCATCTCGGCATATTACGGCATCTGCTTCCCTTATACGATGTATCAGCAACTGCCAAAAGGCTAGCCAAATATCAATCTTCAGATAAAGAAATAGCTGTATGGCCCGGTAGATATGCCGGTCAGTTTAGTTTTCCAGGCAGACTTAAAAAACCTCTTGTAACCCTAGATGATAAAGAAGCAGTCCTAACCTGGGCTCGAACACACAAAGATGCAATAATAACGACTATCTGCAGAGCAACTGACAGACCTTTTAAAGCAACACCACCCTTGTTTTCCCAACCATTTAGAGGGAAAACAATATATATATGGAACACAAACGCTATAAATGATACAATAAAAGATAATAGTAACTAACACAATATTAAATAGATATGGATAGGACATCTTTTAAAAAATACCTTCATATCCTGATCCAGAGATTCTCGAGATATCATCTGCCTCGCAGACCTGAACCAACCTCTTCAATAGACAACAAAGAGATAATTACGGCAAATCTCAGAGATGGCCTCAATGGCAGTCTGGGAGTGGTCTATGGGATTATCTCAACTATATTAGACGCCTATGACTTTACCCCCCCCGAAAAATGCCCTTGATATAGGTACAGGGACTGGGGTGTTGTTGGCCAAGCTTGCACGACTTCTTCCTGAGACATCTTTTACAGGGATAGATATCTCCAAGGCTATGCTGGAGACGGCCCAAAAGACCACAGAAGGATATAAAAACATTCAGCTAATCTTGTGCGATCTGTATAAGCTGAAGGAGGAATTCGGTGAAAAAAGATTTGACCTCATTACCTGGTCACTGGGTCTGCACCACCTAAAGGGCAAAGAAGAGGCGAGCAGAATAATCTCTATGCTTAGAGACCTCTTATCCCCTCACGGAAGGTTATTTATCTTCGATATAGAACGCCCCAAGACCCTTTCCGGAGCAAGGTTCCTTGCAGACACATTTAACAGCAGACACGGCCGACCTTATTATCAGGACTCACTTAACTCCTACATAGCGGCCTTCTCATATCAGGAAATGGAAGAAATTATAAAGGCAGCTTCAGTTAAAGACTACCTGCACAAACATCCATCCTTAATCAATATTTTCCAGTATGTAATTATCCCCAGCGCAAGACGGAAACCCAAAAAACAAAGGCAAGGAACGGGATTCCATTATCAAGGGGACCAAATTAGCGACTATAAACTCTTAAAACTGGCCTTCGGTCTGTAATACCGTGCATCACAATGAGATGCAAAAAACTCTTCAGATTGGCCCAAAAGTAAAAACCAGGAGATAAATGAGGGAGAGCATCCCCCTAAAAAAATGGCGGATGGCAAAGCATCCGCCTTTGAGATAAGGATAACCTATCTCGAAAAAATCTCACCCTAAAACTTCCACTGAAGGGTCAACTCAACAGAGGTCTGATACATACTGGACTTAATGGTCACAGGATTCCCCAAAGCATCCGTACCAGACTCTTCGATAGATTCCTCAGGAGAGAACATAAATCCTAATCCAATAGAAAAGCTATCTGAAGGCCTATACATAAAGCCAACAGTAAAGTGGTCTTCACTTATAGCAGGGAAACCAAATATACGGAATGTTTCATAATAGTACTTATACATATTCTTTCCCTGAACACTCACCATAGTAGAGCCATTGAAACCATCGTAGGTGCGCAGAGGCGTCTTTCCGTGGTTATATCCAAATCTCAAACTCAGCGAAGGACTAATCGTATACTGAAATCCGATCGCATATACCAATTGATCACGCCAACCGAAGTCAGAATAGCCATCTGCACTACCCCAGGAATAATAGCGCAGGGCAGTTTCAACCACCCAACGATCCTCGTGATAGGCAAGCCCTAGGCCAAACATCTCAGGTGACTCCAGATCCATTGAATCAAAGTCCCCATCCCCATCAAAGTCTGTTATCGTCTTATAGCGGGCCTTTAGCGGAGACATATAAGTAAATCCAACAGAGATTGGATCCTTTCTATAGATAAGCCCAAATTGATAGCCAAGTCCAACATCATCAGAGGTTCCTGCATTCATATCAAGACTGGAATAGCCAAGATGCAGTGCCACTCCGAAGGATAAAGAATCCGTCAGCATCCATGCAATATTGGGGGCAATCTTCATACTCTTTAATTCCGTATATATCCCAGAGGCATAGACCATAGAAGGCACAGAAGAATATCTGGCATCAATAGAACTTCCCCTGTAGTCTACACCCATACCAGAAACACCAAACACACCTATTCCAGCCCGGCTCCTTTCTCCAAGTTTCCAGGCAAAACCAAGTGCAGGGATAGCAAAGAAATCAGAATCACTATTCTCTTTTGAATTTATCTCACCCTGAATATAAAGAGAGGCCTTCGTGTGGGGCATAAAAAAGGTAGTAGAACTCTCAAAGGCATAAGACTCAAAACAATGGGCCGTACATATGGCTGCTGGATTTGAAAATACAGCGCTAATAACATCCATAGGATAGGCTATACCAACTCCTCCCATAGACCTGCTAGCACCCCCACAGGAAATCATATTGTCTCCATTAGTAGCAAAGCCATTGTAAGAGCCCCCCAACATCACAAACATACCCAACAATACAGCCACCCATAACCTTCTCATAACACCTCCCTTGTTACTGTTTTCACATATTCAAGTGATTTTAAAAAACCTATCCGTGGATGTCAAGCAAATTAATTGGAAAGGAAATATATTTCTTTTATATTTCTCCAAAGCGTCTTTCCTCCGAGAAACGCAAATGTATATAGTTGGGCCTTCCTATAAAAATACCCGACAAAGCACTGCCTTGCTGATCTAGTAAAACCGGTCTTGCCCCGTATAAATGACCAGCGTTTATTCCACAACAGCTTATTATGGTTTACAACCTTAATTTTTCTGCCTGTCCTGCTGTAGAAGACATAGACCTTCTTCCCAAGTGCATCCGTTATCAATCCATATTTGACTGCGATCCGCATCAGTCTTGCCAGGTCATAGGCGCAACTGAATTGGCCCTTCGCAGGCAGACCAGAGGCATTCTTAAATACAGAATGGTGCAGACCACAACGTTTGGCCTTCTTATTCATAAACCTGGCAAATCTAGACTCCGTACCAGCAGCTGCCTCTGCCAGGGCAACCGCGGCATCATTGGCCGAAGCCATAAGTAGCGCATAGAGCAGATCCCTGACGCGATAGTATTCTCCAGCTCTTAGATATACCTTCGAAGGTTCAATACTAGCGGCCATTTTTGAGATCCTGATCCATTTATCTAGAGGAAGGGAATCTATAACAACCATAGCTGTCAAGATCTTTACTGTGCTTGCGGGTGGCAGCTGCTTATATGGAGATGCACTATAAAATAACTTCCCTTTTCCGTCTATCAAGGCTCCTGACTTCCAGTCCCCTGCCCAGACGAATATAGGGAAGGCAAGGAAAAGAGAGATCAGACTAACGATCCAGAAAAGCCGCCTTTTTCTGGGCATAGAAGTCTCTTATTACCTCAAGGACCTGGGCAGGGCTGTCTACTACTGTAAATATATCGAGGTCCCCTATATCTATCATACCTTCTTGGACTAAGGTCTTTTCCATCCACCTTATCATAGGCTTCCAGAATTTGCTATTGACCAGGATAACTGGAAACTCACCTATACGCTTTGTCTGGATAAGGGTTATTGCCTCGATAAACTCATCCAGTGTGCCAAATCCACCCGGCAAGACCACAAAGGCCTTGGCATATTTTATAAACATAACCTTTCTGGCAAAGAAATAACGAAACTCTATCAATATATCCGCAAAGGAGTTTGGTTTTTGTTCCATCGGAAGCCTTATATTCAGGCCTACGGAAATCCCCTTAGCCTTCTTGGCCCCTTTATTGGCTGCCTCCATTACACCGGGGCCGCCACCTGTGATTATTGTAAAGCCTTCTTTTGCAAGTAAAAAGGCTATCTCTTCGGCGAGTCTATAGTTTTCACTATTCCGCTTGGATCGAGCAGAACCGAAGATGCTGACTGCCTCACCTACCTGGGATAGGACCTCAAAGCCCTCGATAAACTCTGACATAATCCTGAAGATACGCCAGGTCTCATTGGTATCGTCTGGATTTATGAACTCTAAAGGCGCCTTTCTTATCATACTCCCCCCTTCTAATTTGATTAGTTTAACCTACCGAGCTTCTCCACCATCCATTCATAGAACAGAGAAAAGGCCTCAGGACACCTTTTGGAATTCAATATATCTCCGATAATGCCTTTCCCCAGAGAACGCAACCACCTAAGCGCTTGAGCATCCAGCTCCTTTTTACCATCCCACATATCTCTTGCAAGAGAAGTATCAACCCTTTTTAATAATACCATAGGAAATGTTATCTTTTTATCAGAAAAATCTTCTCTTATATCCAGTAGATCATCATAAAGCTGAAATGATATGCCCCACAAAAAGGCATAGTCTGAAAGCCTCATCACATCATCACTGGGATAGATAAAAGAGGAAAGGACCTCTACCCCTATCTGAAACAGAGCTGCCGTCTTTTTACTAATAATGGAAAAGTAATTATCCCAATTGATATTTCTAAAAGCACATAATTTCTCTTCCAATAGCTGGCCTTCGCATATCTCAGAGATGGCCATTGTGCCAAATATTCCTGCATCTATATCCTCAAATTCCTGCACACCTCGGGCGAATAACCAATCACCCCAGACTATGGCCTCGGAGATAGAAAACCTCCTATGGAAACAGATCTTGCCTCTCCGCTTTTCCGCTCCATCGATTACATCATCGTGTATAAGAGAGGCCAGATGGATTATCTCTATCCCTGCCGCTGCCTTTAGTGCATATCTTTTCCAATTCCTTCCTATCTGTTTGCGCATACTATAAAAGGCCGCAGCAATAAACTTTGAACGAAGGAATTTACCTTTCCAGAGAGAGGATATAAACCTATTCTCGATAGAAAAACACCTACTATCCCTGCCAAGGAATACGCTTTCCCTAAGATAGGAAACCAGTTCCTGGACAAAGGCATCTAAATCCATTTCTAAATCCTCAAATTCGTATCATATCTTTGGTTATACCATCCACAACCCTTACCGCACCAATCCGAAGGGGCAGGACAAACCTCATCTTCCCAGAGGAAAACTTCTTATCCCTCATCAATGCCTGCCAGAAACGCCTCTTCTGGGAAGTGTTCATCTTTATCTCGTAAGGCAGGGAAAATTTATCTAGCAATCGCACAATACGATTAAGGGTGGTGTGGCGACATATTCCAAGTCTGCAGGCTATGTCAGTCGCCTTTGCCATACCTATACCCACCGCAATACCATGAGATATATGATTATCCGTAGCAGCCTCGATCGCATGCCCTATCGTATGCCCAAAATTGAGGATGTAACGCAAACCCTTGACTTCCTTTTCATCACAACTTACAACCTTTGCCTTTATTGCTGCACACTCTCCGACAAAGGATGGCCAATCGATTTGATCCATATCAGCAACCTCTTCGAGCATAGAAAACAGACCCGGGGAACGAATGACACCATATTTTATCCCCTCGGCAATTCCCTCTTTGATATTGCCCTCTCTTAGTGTAGAAAGGAATCCTGTATCCAGGACAACACAATCTGGCTGATGATAAACCCCGACGAGGTTCTTGCCTGTTTGGAGATTTATCGCAGTCTTGCCTCCTATTGAGGAGTCTATCTGGGCAAGGAGCGTCGTAGGTACCTGAATTATGGGGATTCCCCTCCGATAGGTACCAGCCGCAAAACCAGCCAGATCTCCCACCACTCCCCCACCTATCGCAATCACAGCAAGCGAACTCTTCTTCTCGTCATAGCCGGCCAGAGAATTGACCAGCCTTTCATAGACCGCAAGAGACTTGGCCTTTTCTGAATCAGGGACAAATACAATCTTTGCCCCTAGAAAAGAGCAAAGCCCCTCAATCTTTGTGCGCCAGAGTTCAAATATCGTCTTGTTCGTGACAACAACTGCCACCCTGGGGAATAGATTTTTCTCATAGAAATCAATTATTGTCTTCGCAAAATCACTGCTAAGGATTATAGGATAGGTTTTCTCTGATGTCTTTACATAAATAGTACTATTCTTCCTGTAGCCCATAATACCTAATCAAGGAAATCAAAAAACACAACACCACTTCTAATCTTAGGATAGAAATAGGTAGACTTCTGGGGCATCCTCTCACCTTTCAGGGCGACTTCGTATATCTGTTCTACTGAAATAGGGGGCAGGACTATTCCCAGCTGGCCCTCCTTAACAGAGAGGACCTCATCAAGGGACTTCTCATAGACTATACTGCCCTCCTCTTGATTCACCCCAAGCAGAGGCAATAGGATATAATGGAGGACTACGACATTCAACCTCTTATAGCTATCCGACACATCTGCCAGCTCCCCCAACACCTCTACTGGATCGATATCTTCCTTCAAAGAAAGGCGAAAATTCTCAGAGCGGGTCACCAATCCAAACGTATAATCACCAAATTCACCACGAGAGATACGCCACAAATCCTCTTCTGAGGCAACCGATGCATCGAAAAACCTCTCCACAGACTCCAGGAGTCTGTCTTCCCCTTGAAACGTCCAATCTAGTACACGCCTGTATATGGGCAGGACAGTGAGATTATCCGGGCTCATTGGTGCAAAAAATACCATTATATAGTTATAGCCCGCCGTCTCGTCGTAGTCAGGACGATTTCTCATATAATCCCTATAACTAAGGGCCACCTCAAACCTATGATGGCCATCGGCTATTAGGGCCCTCTTGGTAAAGACCAGCTGGCGCAAACGCGTAACCCAGGCCTCATCACTAACCGCACTGCAGTGGTGTGTACCGATCTCTTCTTCTATATATAATTGCTTATCATCCGCAGTCAAATTCCATCCTGACCTGATATGTTCGAGGAGTTCGCCATCCTCATCAGGCAACAAAAAGAATACAGGTTCCAGGATCGCTGAGACCTGGGCCAACAAATCAAACCTATCCTCCTTAGGACCCCTATGCGTATTTTCATGTGGCAGGACCAGGCCCTCTTCATCCGGCAATCTCAGAAGGGCAATAAATCCATGCCTCTGCTTCTCTTCCCCATCTACTCTATAGCTCTGGCGATAAATGTAAATAGAGTCCTGCTTGTCCCTAATAAATACCCCTTGTCTTTCCCATTCATCTATAAGTAATCTGACCCCTGAATAGTCACGCTGTTCGCTTTTTATGCTCTCACCAAGCGACTTACTGAGTACCAGACGAACATAATTGTAATCAGATAAGGAGAGCAAGGTCTTACGTTCCTCATCACTTATTACATCGTAAGGCGGACAGGTAAGTGTAGAGAGGTCCCTACCAAATCTCTCAATATTATAATGCACGGCCCTAAAGGATCTTATTTCTAATCCCATCCATCCACTCCCGTTCAAATATAATCGCAAACATCCATATTCCCAAAAAGACACCTATGGCATCGGCCATCACATCCATCAAAGACGGCGTGCGCAAGGGGACTGCATACTGATATATCTCTGTTATTATCCCGACTGCTATGCCAAACCACAGTACTGGATAAGGATAAAACCCCTCATAACGCAAGAAAACCGCCCAGGAAATCAAGAATCCAAGCAGGACAAATTCCAGGATATGCAGGATATAGTCTGTGCCCGAAGGGATATAGAGCCTATCGCCAGGGATAGAGGCCCCGATGAATATCAATATAATATACAAGATAGCTAAAATCAGGGGGAACCTTTTCAAGGATTAGTCTCCTTACTACTTTTCCCTGTCTCACCAGAAGATTTCTTCTCTGAAGAACCATCCGAGGATGAGACCTTTTTCTTATAATCGGTTTCATAAAAACCGCTGCCCTTAAAGATAATACCCATACCGACTCCGATTACCCGCCGCACCTGGGCCGAGCTGCATTTCGGGCAGTGGCTGACAGGTTCATCGGTTATAGATTGAAACTCTTCAAATCTATGCTGGCAATTTAAGCACTCATATTCATAGGTCGGCATAAACAAAACACCTCCTTGCCTAATATTTTGGTTATTATATCACGATGTGAAAGATAGAGAAAAAATTTTTGCCACTAAAATACTACCTATCAAAAAATCATTGACATATTGCTTTTTTAGACTAGAATATTTAGTTCCAGACAGGAGTAGTAATCAAAAAAGGAGATGTAGATTATGCCGAATAGACACTGTAAGATCAAGGCACTTAAGGCCAGCGAAAAACGCCATATTCGAAATCTGCGTGTAAAGAGATTGATAAAAAAGACTGTCAAGGCCTATCTAAAGGCAATAGAGAAGAAAGACATAGAATCGGCAAAGCAAATGTTGCCAAATCTATTCTCTACAATAGATAAGGCACATAAATACGGTGTCCTTAAGAAAAATACCGCTAGTAGAAAAAAATCCCGCCTGAGCAAGAAATTAATAGCCGCAGCTAATTAGAAGACGCTGTCAGACAGCATAGTCTGGAGAAATATCGCCCAGCCTCTTTATTTCTCTCTCCGCGGATAATCCCAATTTGGGATTACTATCAAGCATAAAGGATGGAGCATGGAGAATGAAGGATAAAACCACCATTTCGCATCGCTTCTTTAAACCAAAAAATCCACTGCCTCCATTCTCCCTTCTCCGTTCTCCCTTCTTAACAATCAAGCATGAAGGATGGAGCATGGAGAATGGAGGAAATTTAGACTTATGAAACGGATTTTTCCTGAAAGACTTTGTTTTACTGGAGAAGTCTGTTAAAGGTAAGGAGGAGTTCCTCGAATTTCAGGCGAGGGGATTGTTTTTTTAATTTCAAATCTACATCTGCCCTGAGAAGTGCATCCAGGAGGGCTGCCTTTTTTCTCTCGTCCCTCACTGTCCTCTCTACCTTAAAACGCATTGCCCCAACAAACTGGGAAAAAGAAAATCTATCCATATCTATTGCATCAAACATGCGTAGGGCAGATGGAAATTCCCTTCGGAGAACAAGATCGCATAACCTAAAGAGGTCTACTGG
>JALVWL010000059.1 GCA_027034965.1 Candidatus Omnitrophota bacterium | reverse complement strand
ATCCCCCTCCTCGTCCAGACTGCATAAGTATAACCAGGACCAGGAGGAAACAGACCAGAATATACAGACCCAACAGTAATTGATACATATCCTACTTCCTTAGGTAAACGCGTTTCTTCATTCGTCTGGCACCAAAAAACTCCTTTGCGAAGGCCGCGGCCTTCGCTGGATCAAATTCCTTACACGAAAATATATTCAGATAGGCAGAGTTTGTCTTCTCAGCAAAATGTCCGGTAATAGAACTGGTCTCTATAAACTGTAGAAGCGAATATCCAGGTGTGTGATCCGCGGTAAGGCCAAAATACGGCAAATAACACTTGCCATATTTTTTCATCTTGAGTATAACGCAAAGCCTGTCCACGAATTCTCTTAATCTCTTTTTAGATCGAATGGTCTCTGGATCGCAGTCGTAGAGGTCCAGGACCAGCTCCATTCCATAATCACCTTTTTTCAGTATCTTGCCCATAAGACCACCCCTCAAGAAAGCCGCCGTTGTATATAAGGCGGTAATACAAAACTGGCCTTATGTACATCTGGCGTATAGTAATCTGTCTTTATCCCGGCCTTGGAAAAGCGTTTCTTTAACACAGAAAGGCTGGGCCAGGCCTTTATTCCCTTGCCTGATAAGACAAAGGAGAAAAACCCGCCAATGTAGGTCGGTATAGCCGCCAGATAGACGCTGTTTAAAGGAAAAACCTGCTTAAATATCCTATAGGCCTGGGGCAGCTCATTACCCTGAAAGAAGGTAGAACCTGTCTGGCGGCTTATTATCCCTCTCTTATTGAGTATATTATAGAGGGATTGGTAGAACTTCTTTGTAAACAGGACCTTGCCCGGACCGATAGGGTCAGGCGAATCAACGACAATCACATCAAATCTTTCATCCGTATCGTTGACATACTTTACTCCATCGTCAACGATAAGTGTAAGCCTTTTATCTTCAAAGGCGCGGCGACATATCTTGCGTAGATGCTCCTTCGCTAGATCAATAACCCTGCCATCTATATCCACCATCACAACGGATTCTACAGAAGGATGCTTGAGCACCTCCTCTGCTGCGCCTCCATCTCCCCCGCCGATAATCAGGACCTTTCTTGGATCTGGATGAGAAAACATAGGCACGTGGACAATCATCTCGTGGTATATAAATTCATCTTTCTCCGTAGTCTGGACAATACCATCCAGGGCCAATACCCTGCCCAGACTCTTGTTCTCGAATAACAATATATTTTGATATTTTGACTTGCCTTTATAGATCAGCTTATCTACGCCCAGCCACTGGGTAATAGCCGCACCATAGAGGTCTTCTTTAAACCACTTCATTCATTATTCCCCTTTTTAGCTCCACTATTTGTGTCCGTTCTGGCTCAAATGCCTCTTTAAGGGCGGGAATCGCTTTATACGGATCGACCCCGCCACACAAGAATATATCTATGGCCGCATAACCCAACTCAGGCCAGGAATGAATGGTAAGATGAGACTCCATAACAATTGCAACACCTGATATGCCGCCATAAGGAGAGAAGTGGTGGAACTTCATTCCCAAAAGGGTGGCCCCGCAATCTGCGACTGCCCTGCGGAAGGCCTCTTCAACCACACCGATGTCATCTAAATTTTTGGCCCCCCAGAATTCCAGCAGGAGGTGAACTCCTGCATAAGAGAGGCCATTAGCATCGCATTTAACTATTCCCTTTGGTTCAAGTATTCCTTCCATCTTCATCTTCACCTACGTATCCTTCATACTCTCACCCTTACCCTGGTTAAAAACAGCAACAGAATTGATAAAAAATACTACAAATAGGGCCAAAAGTCAATAGATTTATTTGGGATAAAGTATCTCAAAAAAGTAATGGGAATAAGAGGTGGAGTATTTTATCTCCCCAAAACAGAGAGGCAACCGCCCCCAAGGCAAGGGCAGGACCAAAGGGGAGTGTGCTGTCCTTATACTTGATAAGCTGGTATATCCCTATTGCCGAACCGATAAAACAGCCGAGGAAAAAGGAAAGTATTGCCCACTTCCATCCCAAAAACGCACCTATCATCGCCTGCAGCTTCACATCTCCTCCACCCATTGCCTCTTTCTTAAAGATAAACTCTCCCACCACGCCAACAAGGAATATAAATCCCCCTCCTGTCAGGGCCCCAACAAAACTCCATAGCAGAGCATAGAAATGGGATGTCTGCCCATGGAGATAAGGGAATAGAAAGCTCAGGACTAGGCCAAGCAGAGTCCCTCCTATGCTTACCTCGTCAGGTATAATCCTGTGCTCTATATCGACGAGGGTGGCTATAAATAATAGGGAGAAGAAGAGTATGTATATGAACATCTCTGGGCTAAGGCCCCATAATCTGTAAGATAATACCCATATAAATGCCGAAAACAACTCCACAAATGGATATCGCAGGGATATTGGACCAGAACAATGGCGGCATTTGCCTTTCAATAATAGATAACTTAATACCGGTATGTTGTCATACCAGGCAATTGTATGTCTGCAATGAGGGCAAAAGGAACGTGGGACAATCACATTATTCTCGGGCGGCTCCTTCGGCCAGCGATATATACAGACATTCATAAAGCTGCCAACTATCAAGCCCAAAAACACAAACAGCATATACCAATACCATTGAGGCAATGACAACAAAAACTCCTTCATATCCTCCCCCTGGTTCTGGCCAAGCCTTCTATTTCAGAAAAGGCATAAACAAGGGCATCTGTTATAATAGAGCTATCTCCTACAGGGAAATTGCATAGAAAATCCCTATGCGCCCTGCCCTTCCTGTAATCGGGCTGCTCTTCAGGCATATTCAGATACCTCTCGATCAAAGATATATCCATATCATACAGGATTGTTCCGTGCACGTAAAACCTATTTTTTCTGCGTCTCTGGGCATTGCCTGAAAATTTCCTGTTGCCTATACAGAGGTCGCTACTGCCTAACAGCTCGACACTTAGATCATCAGGCAAGGTCTTTTCAAGCGCACTGGCTATGATTCCCAATATCGACTCAAAGGCAGTGCGAATCGTAGAACAAAAAGGCAGATCCGATGAAAGTAGGACTGTATAATTCAGACAGCCAGGACCCTGCAAGACTACCCCTCCTCCCGACCTCCTCCTGAGAACGGGAACCCCATCACAGGTGCAATTCAACCAATTCACGTCAGAATCAGGGCTAGACCTGCCCATTACAACAAAGTATCTGGGAGATTCCCATATCCGAAATATAGGAGAATCAACGGGCAGATCCAATAGGAAGTCGTCGAAATCTATATTATGATCAGGATTTTTAAAAGAGATATCTAATCGCATAACACGAATTTGCGTCCCTTGACTATCTTCCAGGAACGGCTAAGCACTATATTAACGGCCTCGGCATATATCCTGTGTTCAAGGCGATGTATTCTGGCCTCCAGGGAGTCCAAATTGTCGTCCTCTGATATCTTTAAGGCACGCTGGAGCACAATCGGCCCTTCGTCTACACCTTCGTTTACGATATGGACAGTCACTCCCGTTACCTTTACCCCATATTCAAACGCATCCCTGATGGCACTGGCGCCCTTAAAGGAGGGCAATAACGAAGGATGTATGTTTAGTATCCTATTCTTATACTTCCGTACAAAAAAGGGTGATAATATCCTCATAAAACCAGCCAGTAAAATCAGCTCTATCTTCCAGACCCTCAGCTCCTCATACAGGACTTTCTCATATGCCTGCTTGTTTTCATAAGGCGAGGGATCTACATACAGCACAGGTATCCCCAGGCGCCTGGCCCTCTCTATAGCATAGGCACGAGGATTGTCCACGACCATAAGTACAATGCAGCCAGGAAAGGCTGAACGACGATTTTTCCTTACCAGGGCCTCAAAGTTGGAACCATTGCCAGAGCAAAAGACCGCTATCCTGGCATCGGTTAGAGGTCTAGTATTACCCTTGCCTGCCATAGATCCCCCTTCCTTTTAAATTCTAATTCATAATAGGTAACCGCCTTTATTTCTCTAATATCGAGCATCGAATCATTGTGCAATATTTTCCCTTCCAGGGAAAGATAACAGCCAACCCCATCCAAATCTATCCTGCCGTCCTTTACCTTAAATATAACAATGCGCCTCTCCTCAAACCAAAACAACAGTTCTTCCAGTATATCGTGTAACAAGAGATCCAGGGAATCGGCCTTCAATTCCAGGCTCCTAGTAATGGCCCCGCCATAGGCAGGCAATCTGCGATAGCCATCGCCAAGGATAATACTAAATAATGCCGATATGGCTTCGTCTATCAATTTCAGGGGGGTCTCTGCACAGGCCTCAAATCCGATATCTGCTGTATGGGGAATAATAGAAAAAGACATTATTCAATCAAACAAAACTGAGCCGCCCGGGGCTCGAACCCGGGACACCCGGCTTAAAAGGCCGGTGCTCTACCTGCTGAGCTAGCGGCTCTTAGAAGATTGCCAAAGATTAACTGGTCTTGTCCGATTCCTCTGGACAGAGCTTGCCTTCAGCCTTTAATGCCTCCAATTTATCACACATATGATTTATCCACGAGGCCACATCGTGAAATTCATCTGCCTTACGCAGATTTACCCTTAATGAAAAGTTGCCATTGCCAATCTCTTCCAATATCTTCTTTATCCTCACCCAGGGGCCGGCAATCTTATGGGTCATATATATACCTTCCCAATAGATGAACACCGCCGCAGTAATCACCTGAACCATCATAGTCAAAAATATTGCCATCACCAAGAGATGAAACTCATCTATATAAGTGGTTATCCCTTTCTTTAGAAAAATAAGGACTGTAAACAAAAAGGAAAAACCCCCACCCAGAACAATCATTCCCACGGTAAACCAGAAGAACCTGGCAACATACTTTAACTGAAAGTCCTTGTTGACCAGCACCTGGCGTCTTTTTTTGTTAGATAAAAATGGGAACAGCATATTCCGGCCCCCCTTTTGGGTTATAAGACCTTCAACTCCTTCTCCTTTTCCTTCAATATTGCCTCGATCTCTTCCACATACTTATCAACTACCTTTTGGAGCCTATCCTTTGCCTTAAAGGACTCATCCTCACTTATAATCTTATCCTTTTGGAGCTTCTCTATGGCCTCCTTTGCCTCCCTTCTAATCGTCCTAAGCGAAATCCTGGCGTGTTCGGCCTCCTGCTTGACTATCTTGTCCAGTTCAAGTCTGCGCTCCTCTGACAGGGGAGGCAAGACTATCCGTATAACCTTTCCATCATCAGTAGGGGTAACCCCGAGCTTAGAATCTGCAAGGGCCTTTTCTATGTCATGTATCGTATTGGGATCCCAGGGCTGAATAAGGATCAAATGGGCATCGGGAATAGTCACACTGGCAAGCTGTTTCAACGGCATATTCTGTCCGTAGCAGTGAACGCGCAACTCCTCTACCAGTGAGGCAGATGCCTTCCCTGTCCTTATCTCGGCCAGCTCCTTACGATATATCTCAAGGGCCTTTTTCATCTTGTCCTCTACCCATTTCATAATATCATTCACAGAGGAAAAATTATGCGCCATTATCGACCTCCTTAACCTTTACTCCTTATGATAGTACCCACCCTATTGCCCATTATAGCATTTTTTAGGTTATCGGGTTGACTAAAATTTAGGACCATTATAGGGATGCTGTTCTCCATACACATAGTGATAGCCGTGATATCCATAACCCTCAACTTTTTACTAATAACCTCTGAATAGCTCAATTCTTCATAAAACTTGGCCGATGGATTGCGCAAGGGATCGTCGCTGTAAACACCATCGACCTTGGTGGCCTTTATTACCAGATCCGCGTGTATTTCAGCCGCTCGCAGGGCAGCGGCAGTATCGGTTGTAAAATAGGGACTGCCTGTGCCTGCCACGAAGATAATCACCCTGTTCTTTTCCATATGCCTTATGGCCCTGCGTCTTATATACGGCTCTGCCACCTGACGGATGTCCAGGGCACTCATCACACGTGTAGGCACGCCTATTTTTTCCAGGCCATTTTGCAAGGCAAGACCATTGATTACTGTGGCAAGCATCCCCATATAATCCGCTACCGCCCTATCGAGGCCAAAATCAGAGAACTTTTCACCCCCACGGAAGATATTGCCACCCCCAACAACAAGGGCTACCTCCACTCCCAGTTCCCAGATAGATTTTATCTGTTCGCAGATAAAGGAAAGGGTATCGAGCGATATACCGGAGGCCTCATCCCCCTGAAGCCCCTCTCCGCTCATCTTTACCACAACTCGCTTATAAGAGGGCCCTGGCATAAACTATGCACCTACTTCAAACCTTATAAACCTCTTCAATACGATATTCTCTCCTGTCTTTGCCACCAGCTCAGTAATATAGTCCTTTATTGTCTTGCTCTCGTCTTTTATAAACGGTTGAAACAACAGGACATTTTCTTTTAAATAAAGGTCCTTATCTTCTGCTGACTCCAGCACATCCTGAGGGACCTGCTCTTCTGAAAGATATTCCGGGGCCATTGCAGCGATATGCATCGCAATATCCCTACAGGCCTGTTTAAACACATCATTGTTTGCAACAAAATCAGTCTCACAATCGAGTTCCACCAAAACACCTATTTTTCCTCCCATATGGATATAGGCCTCAACTCTACCCTGACCAGTCGCACGGGCGGCCTTCTTTTCGGCAATCGCAATCCCCCTTTTCTTCAGCAATTCAATTGCCTTCTTGATATCACCCTCTGCCTCCTGCAGGGCCTTTTTACAATCAATAACCCCGGCTGAGGTTATGTCCCTTAGCTCCTTTATCTTATCTGCTGTTATCTGTGCCATTTTATTCCTCTCCTCCTGCTTTTATACCCTTGGTATCAACTGTCTCATCCTCAAGTTCCTCTATTCCCTTTATCTCCTCGGCCATCTTTTCGGCCTCTTCTTTTAGCTTCTTTTCTTCTTCATCCTGTTCATTTGCCTGGGGCTCTTCCTCGCCTGAGACCACCTCCCCAGAAGTAATGCTACCCCTGGCATCCTCTATCACGCTAAGGAGCTCCTGTACTAAGAGACGAATAGACCTGAAGGCATCGTCATTACCAGGGATAGGGTAATCAACATCCTCTGGATTACAGTTCGTATCCACTATCCCTATCGTAGCTATTCCCAATCTCTTACATTCCATTACTGCGTTCTTCTCATGTTCGGTATCAATGATAATTACCACATCTGGGAGCTTTGACATCTCTTTTATACCTACAAAATTCTTTATCTTTTTATTGTAAAGCCTGGAGAGTTTAGAACGCTCCTTTTTTCTCAATCCAGCGCTGTTATCACCAAAGAGCCTCTGCTCCAATTCCTTCATCTTCTCTATACTCTTCCTAATTGTCGGGAAATTAGTCAACATCCCACCGAGCCATCTATGGTTAACATAGTGTATTCCGGCCTTCTGAGATTCTTCTGCAACTATATCTCTTGCATGTTTTTTTGTCCCAACCAACAATATATTCGCCTTCTTTGCGGCCATAGAGGATAGAAAATTCTTTGCCTCCTCCAGCAACTTAGCCGTCTTTTCCAAATCAATGATATATATATTCTTTCGCTTCCCAAAGATATATGGCGCCATCTTGGGATTCCACTTCTTTGCCTGATGCCCGAAATGCACTCCTGCCTCAAGCATTTTCTTTATCAACTCACTTGCCAACACTTACCTCCTTTGTTCACCCACTTCTATATCCCACAATTCGAAACAAAGATTATAACATAATCAGCCCACAAGTAAATAATTTATTTGACCCGGAATATGCAATAATATTAACTCAAAAGTCAAATCTCAAAAGTCAAAACTACAGCCTAGAACCTTAAATCTTAAGCATAAAGGATGGAGCATGGAGAATGAAGGAAATTTTTCATTAAGAAGGGGAAATACCCTAGTAAATAAAAACCCTTCATGCTTCATTCTCCCTCCTTCCTCAAAATTTGAGTTGTGGTTTTTAGTTAATATTAAGGAAGAGAAGATATCATAAATCCACCTTGGTCTCAAGATAGATATAATCCTGGTCTCTGAAGGTGCCGAATAGCGTACCTGGCGGGCCATTGAAGAACTGCGCCCCAATGCTAATCGTTACGCCCTTTTGATTCGAATAGGAGAGATAGGGATTGAGCATCCAATCATGGAACTGCGTATTAAAGGCAGAATCCAGGCCTAGCTTAACATACCCATACTTTGATTGCCAATATGTCTGAGTGAATATGGTCAACATATCCTTTTTTTGTTTATAGAGTGGGGAATAATCGAATACCCTCTGATGCAATAACTGGACATTACAATAGAGATCTGTCCTCTGATTATCTATTCCTATTCCCTGGATAAATACATCCTTCTCTATAGGCAGGCCATTCGCGTCAGTCCAGCGTTTATTAAAAACAAGAGCCCCTTCATACCTCCATCCCCAATTTGCAATCGTACCTTCTCCATCTATCCCCAGGATATGTATCCTGGAACGCCTGGCATCTATTGAAAGGTCTTCATTACCAGGCGATGAGGAGATCAAGTCATTGAATGTGTTATTGTTGGGATTATACAAAAATGAGAGGGTCTTCTTCCCTTTTTCTGTCAGGGGATATAATATCTCTGTATTGTCCATCTTATTCATATAGATAAGGTCCATATCAAAGGACGGAAAATAAAAGGAAAATCTGGTCATAATCTCCATATCATCAAAGGCGATGCTATCCTTCTCCCCCCTTATATTGATGCCATTAATGATATCTGCAGCCGAGGGTGCAGCTTTGGTATACTTTTCTTTTATGTGGTCAAATACTGCAAAGTCTTCGTCGAAATAATACAGCTTATTGGGCCTAGGATGGAGGCTCAAAACAAGATCCATTGACTGAAAGACCTCTCCCTCGCCAAAATAGGATAATGAAAGCAGCCAGATCGGCATCTTCCTGTCATTTTTTTCTAGATCAAAGAAATTTCTGAAATCCTGGGGATTGATGACATCGAGGATAAAGATATCATCTAGCTTTCCCCATGTCAGCTTCTGCCTGCCAGCACTTACCTCCAATTTATCCCAAGCATAACGCAGATATGCCTCTTCCAGTTCAAGGTCTAATTTTTTTGTAACAGCGCTTCCCTCCCTATAAAATCCATATAGACGACCAGAAAGCTTATAATCCATTCCTCTCACCAGCTTGCCCTTAATTCCAAATTCCGTCCTCAAAAAATGGGCTGTTGTGTCCTCACTGGAATTCTCTCTATTCGTATCGAGGGAATTTAGAAGGTGAAGCGTGAGGAACGGAGATGGCATCCATCTTTGTTTCGAATTCCTGGGTACGGATTTCTGGGAAGGGGAGAGAGATTTTTTGCTCTCTTTATGTACTTCACTGGTTGCTCCGCTAGAAGGCAAATCCCTTTCGGCTGTGATTAATGCAGCCTCCATTCTGGCAAGTCGTCTTGTCTGCCAACTAGTCTCATCGGCGGCCTGGAGAGGCATAACACCCCAAAGGCATGTCACAACTATTATCGAGATAGATAGAATATTAATACCATCGGTCCAATCATAACTGAACAGGAAATGCACGCCACCCCCCTATTTATATCAATGTAATTATACACCTATAAAGCCTTTTAGGGAAGTGTTCTAGACAAGGGTATCTATAACTGTCCGCCGTTTTTCATTGCCCGCTTGGTAAAGATGGAATCATCGAGGTCGAGGTTGTATTGGACAGTATCGGCATACATAATCGTCCTGTGATCTTCCTTTATATCCCGTACCTCCAACTCTGTCACGGTGGGAATGCCATCTATTATCTCTACCCTTTTGGCAGAGATGGTCTTTACAAGATCCCCTTTTTTGTTATATGCCTTTGCAAAGACAACAAGGTCCCATTCCTTATCCACCCAGTTTTCAATAAAGCCATAACTGCTCTTTGCTTTCGGCTTAGGGACCTGTTTCAATACATAACAAGGACGACCGTTGTATTCTTCCTCTCCTATAATCTCGTTATCATATTCGTTCGGTTTTCGACGCATCAAATCCTCATAAACGATATCAGAACCGACAAAACTATTGCCTCTATTAGAAGAGACGATTCGCCTTACCCTACCTAGTGCTGGCAGATATAAAAATTGGTCGTCATCCTTATCAGGATGTTCCCAGCTCAAAAATGCTGTCCCCTTTATATCGGCAGGAGAATCAAATATAATGAGGCTCTTATTATACCCATCAAACTCCTTCACATAGGAACGCAGTCTACGCTTTATTACATCTCCTGAGCTATCAACCAATAACATCCTGCCTTCTGAAAATGCGCTTTTGCCATCATCGCGATTATATACCTTCCAGGCCAGGGTATCGCCATCATCATCGGCCAATCCAATAAGAGAAGAAAAGAGGGACAAAATGCCTGCCAACAAAATAATCGTTCTTTTCATTGCTACCTCCTGGTATAGATCTGCCTACTGTTTAAGTTTAACACAAATCTCTAGAAATAGCATGCGATTCAGATCCTTGAGTAGATATGGTTTAATTTATATGCCTTGGCATCTCATCTTAGAGATATCTTGCACAAAGAAATCTTCGCATACTCATCGATAATCATAGGGATTTGGGAGAAATTTTCTCACTGCAGAATTTACCAGAGAGCGCCAGATGCGTATCCGGAATAGACCACAGCCAATCAAATACCCGCCAGCTGTCAGAAGAATTGCCCGCAACAGCTCTTTCAAAGAGACCAGGTCTGTGGAATAGCTATGCCATTTCAAGAGAACAAATATAATGCCACCTGAAAGGCATATCTTAATCAGTTCTATCACCAGGCGCCTGTTTATAAAGCTAATGCGTTTATTTAAAATATAGAGGAGCAGAACAAAGTTAACCCCACCTGCTATTGCCGAGGCCAGGGCCAGTCCAGCTATCTTCATCGGAAACATAAGGAGGATATCCAGGATAATGTTTATGACAAGAGAAACCCCAGCAGTCCGTACAGGTGTCTTAGTGTCTCTCATAGCGTGAAATGCCGCCACCAACATCTTTATACCAGCAAAGAATATCAATCCAGCTGCATAATACATCAATACCGAGGAGGTAATTGCAACCGAGTAGTCGTCAAAGGCGCCTCGTTTGAACAATACGGTCACCACAAGTCTGCTGGAGGCCATAAGGAAAACCGCTGAAGGGATAATCAAAAAAAAGACCAATTCCAGTGACCTAGAGAAGGTATCTCTGACCTCTTCAGGACTATCCTGAAGATGGGAAAGCCTCGCTAGGACTGCCTGGGCCATAGATATAGAAAATATGGCCAGTGGAAACTGCATCAATCTATTGGCATAATATATAGCCGCTATCCCTCCAGGACCAACTATATCAGCCAATGAGGCCAATATAGTATCGGCAAATATATTGATCTGGTAGATTACCGTCCCCACTAAACGGGGAAATAGGAGACGGCCCATTTGCTTGACTGCAGGGTGCAAATAGAAAATCACTCTATTGAATCTTCGACCGATAAGATGAAGCTCTATTGTCTGGGCAGAAATGAGAGCACCTCCGCCCATCAAGACTCCGGCAATCAATCCACCAACCGGAGCATTAGGATTAATCATAATATATAACAGACTTACAATCATGACTAAATTAAAAAATGGCTGGCCCAGGGCCGTTGAAATAAATCGTTCATCAGCGTGAAGGATACCCATATTTACGCCATAGAAACCGACAAGTAATAGAAATGGAAACAGCATGCGCGTCATAAGTACAGTAAGGTCAAATAAATCCGCACTTGACCTAAAACCCGGCGCTATAAGTAGGACTATATACGGAGTAAAAAATATACCAAGTAACACAAACAAGGTGAGAGAAAAAATCATTACTGACCTAAGCGAATCCAGTATAAGGTCATATTCTTTTGAAGATACTCGTTTTTTATATTCAACCAACACAGGGATAATTGCAGAATTGGCCGCACCCTCTGCCAGTATGTCTCGCAACAGGTTGGGTATCCTGAAGGCAACCAAAAAGGCCTGGGCAATCTCTCCTGTCCCTAGAATACTGGCAAACAATATATCCCGAATAAAACCAAGCAGCCTGGAACAGATTATACCCAGCCCTGCAACACTGGCATTTTTAAACACGCGCTTTAAGTGCATTTACAATCCTTTGGAAAATATTGATCCCAACCTCAAGATAGTGGAACCTTCCTCAACTGCTATGATGTAATCATTACTCATTCCCATAGACAACTCCTGCAAGCCTAGCTGATCTTTGAGCCTGCGGGCCCGCCTAAAGACACTTCTAATCTTCGCCTCATCCTCCGTATAGGGCGCCATAGCCATTATACCCCTGCAATAAATCGGCAGAGAATTCTTGCGAATATATTCCCAGGCCTTTATCGCCTCCTCCTCCGTCTTAAACCCATACTTGGTATCTTCTCCAGTAAAATTCACCTCAAGTAGACAATTCAGGACTCCACTGATATGCCCCACACGTCTTTCTATAGCATATATCAGCTCTATTCTATCTATGGAATGGATTAGATATAGAGGGATTCGCAGTAACCTCGTCAATTTATTCGTCTGAATATGCCCAAAAAAGTGCCAGTGTATATCTGCCCCCTTGAATTCATTGACCTTCACCTCAAGGTCCTGAACGCGATTTTCTCCGAAATCGTGCAGGCCAAGTTCGTATAATCTGCGCATTTGCAAGACAGACATATACTTACTGGCAACTACTATCCTGGGAAAATCCTGCCTGCCAGACCTTTGACAGGCAACCCGAATATCAGAATGGATTTTCTCCAAAACCCCTCTCAAGTTATATTTCCCCATATCAGATTATATCGTTTAAGATAAGATATGGATTATTGTCTCCTCGCTAATCCCATTACACTCCTCAGAACTTCTATTGTATCGTTTTAGACAAAACGAAATCCAAAAAATTATCCAACGTAACCAATGAATAATGGGCATTTTTATAGGCAGAGAGCCAGCTGTCTTTATGCCTGTGCCTTCTGCTTGGGCTGAGTTTTATCTCATATCCATACAACTCGCCATTATACTCCTCAACCCAGTCAACTTCCGCGCCGGTGCTCTTGCGCCAAAAATAAAAGTTTACAAATTCACGCCTGCATGCAAACCGCTTTAACCTCTCTACTATAATGAAATTCTCCCACAGCCGGCCCACATCATCGCGCAGATCAATCGGCCTGAAGTCTCCAATCAATGCATTTCTCACGCCAACATCCCAGAAATATATCTTAGGCATCTTTGACATCTCATTGCGCCTGTTTCTGCTAAATCCATGCACCCTAAAAATTACAAAAGACGCCTCAAGCAGATTTATATACCTCTCAACCGCAGTCCTGCTTATGCCTAGTTTATTGGCAAGCTCAGAAAAAGACACAAGCTGGCCAACCTGATAGGCAAGGAGCTGTAGGAGCTCTTTTAGCTTAAACGGATACCTTATCTCTTCAAGCTCTAAGACATCTTTCATTAGGTAGGAATCAACCAATTCCTTCAAGACCTCTAGCTTCATAGATTCGTTCTCAGCCAAAAATACTTCAGGATATGTTCCAAAACGCAAAAGAACCTCTCGGCATAGTTGCTTAAGGGCAATAGGGTCATATTTATGACTTACCTCCTGCAGGGCGAAAGGGTAAAGGTTATAGACAAACTTCCTGCCTGTAAGCGGCTCTGAAACCTTACTGCCAAGCTCAAGCGAAGAAGACCCTGTAACAATCAATTGGATATCCGGCATATTATCCAGTATCAACTTAAGCGACAGGCCAATGTCAGGAATCCTCTGGGCCTCATCTATAACAATCAGCTTATACCCCCCTACTAAAGAAGAGAGCCTGGTAAAATTTTTAGAAGACAAAACCTCTGCGTAAGGCATATCATCGGCGTTTATATACAATTGAGAATCCGGATAAAACTCCTTCATCAAGTGCCGGGACAAAAATGTCTTGCCAACACGCCTTGGCCCATATAAGACAATTGCGCGATTACTTTCACCTTTTAGTTTAGAGGCAATATCGGCCTCTATACAACGCGATATGTAACTATTTTCCATATTAACCACGCTTATAGTATAACCCGATTTCATTACTGTTCAATCACAAAATCACGCGATTTCATTATTTTAAAATTACGAAATAGCGCAATTTCATAATTTTTCACCCGCATTTTTCACTCATCATCCTTCCTTAACGCTTTGTTTCGCAATGCGTTTTATTCTTATGAAAATTTGTTTATATAAAATAGCCAAGGTAAACCAGACAAGTCCCAAAACAAAGAACATAATCGATGGGCTCACCTTAAAGATGCGGCCAAAGACAAACAGCAAAACAGAGGCAATAATCCCTGCGCCGGCTGTTGAGATATTCAAAACAGAGATCGTCCTTGCCCTTATCTTAAAATCCGCGTTCTTCTGGAAGTACGCATTTAAAGGCACCGTATAAAACCCTGCGCCAATGCCCAATAAAAACGCGAAGAGAAACAAAAGAAAATCCCAATGCATAAATGCAAAACCAATCATAGCGCCGGCCATTAAAATAGCGCCAAATGGCACAAACCCCATCTCTACCCTATGGCGCGAACCAAGGCCCGCAAGCAGACTGCCGACAACTATACCGCCGGCGGTTATAAGCAATATCAAAGACACCATCCAATTTGGCCACAACATATCGTATATGCCGAAACTTATCATATTCATCTGATAAAAATTGGCGCTTCCCCAAAACAGCGTCAGCCCCCAAAAGGCCCAGAACAGCCCCTTTTTCTTTAGGATTTCAGACGCGCCAACCTTAACCGCGGAGATATAATCTGAAACCCCGCCAACAGAAAGCCCTTCCTGGGCTGCCTCTAGTTGAGGAATAAACAGCGCAATAATTACGCCAATGATAGCGCAGAAGACAAGCACCCACCCGGCCATCAAGA
>JALVWL010000058.1 GCA_027034965.1 Candidatus Omnitrophota bacterium | reverse complement strand
ATCCTATCTACACGGGAGAGAACATCCTCGATAAGCTCCTCCAAGGAAAGGTCACCTTTATCCTCTAGAGCAGACCATATCTCTCCGGCAACAATACCGATAACCGTTATCATAAGTCTGGCTTATCCTGTTGCTTCTCCTCTTCTAATACATCGCAGAGGGCCTGATAGATCTTGGGATCGTATCGTTTACCCACCCATTTGCCTATCTCAGCCAAGGCGTCATCTATACTCATCGCCTTACGATATGGCCTGTCACTTGTAAGGGCATCATAGACATCCGCAACACACAAGACGCGCGCCTCTATAGAAATCTCATCTCCTTTTAGTCCATCCGGATAGCCACTGCCATCCATCCATTCATGATGATGGCGTACCGCATCACAGAGCCGCCGCAATGACCTGACAGGCTTCAATATACCCTCGCCTATAACTGGATGCTTGTTCATTATCTCCCGTTCCTCTGCCGTCAGGGGACCTGGTTTGTGAAGAATCTCATCACTTATGCCTATCTTCCCTATGTCGTGCATATCAGCGGCGTCCCTTATGACAGCTATCTGCTCTTCTGATAAATTCAACTTTTTGGCTATCTTTTCGGCATATTCAGAGACACGTTTACTATGACCACGGCTATAAGGGTCCTTCGCCTCTACTGCCATAGCCAGGGCCGAAAGCGTCTCCATATAGGTCTTCTCAACATCATCATTTAGGCGCAAGTTCTCCAATGCCACTGCTGTCTGTGTACCAATATTGCTCAATATCAACAAGTCGTCTTCATTAAAATTCTCCTTAGAATACTTATCCTCTACCGACAATATCCCCAGAAGCTGATCCTTGAACATAAGCGGTACACAGATTATAGTAGGCTCTTCTTCTCCAATCGAGAACATATTTCCCTTGCTAGCAGGTCGCCTGGGTAGGCAGACCGCCTTTTTCTCCATAGCCACCCATCCCTCAAGGCCCTTGCCCAGAGGCATTCGCTTGTTGCCAATCTCACTCTTGCGGCCACCCGATATATAGCGAACATAGAGCTCATTCTTTTCCTCATCTATCAGCCACAGGCGGGCAACCCGCGCATCTAAGGCCTGGGCAATCGTATTGACCATAAGATCAAGAAATCCATCTATAGTAGACGAACCCGCCAGACCCTCGCCTATCTTCATCAAGACCTCTTCAAGGAGCTTCTTAGAGGCCTTTAATTTTTCTATATTCTCTTCTAGTTCCTCGGCCATCGCATTAACGCCCCTAGCAAGGTCCCCTATCTCGTCCTTTGAGTCAATATTTATACGATAGTGGAGGTTGCCTGACATAATATTACGCATAGCATTCACTACATAGAGGAGATTGTGCACCCATTTCTTGATATATAAAAACCCAACACCCGACAGGATTATGAGGAAAATATAGATAAGAGCAACCTGCCAGCTGAATAGAACATTTTTAGCATGCTTGTATAAGAAGTAATACAAAAACACAAGGGGGAAGAAAGACACTGCCGCATACCACAGGATTATCTTATACTCCAGACTCTGACCCTCAATAGAAAGGGCAAGATCCAGGTCTCGCTTCTTCTTTCTAGGCATCAGCCCCCTCCTTATCCAGGGCTATTGTCCCTGTCCTAACCATTTTCTGGATGCCAATAGCAGAAAGCTCCTCTATAGCAGACTCAATGAAGTGCTCCTCCCCTACGAGTTGAAGTATAACAGATTCCCCATCTATGTCAGCTATTTCTAGGTGATATCTGTCTATTATGTCATCTACCTTTGCCTTATTCTCTCCGATGTACTTTACCTTCACCAATGCAAGGTCCCTTTCCACATACTTTCCTGAAACAAGGTCCTCTACCTCTATGACCTCTATCACCTTATTGAGCTGTTTCTTGACCTGATCGATTATCCGGTCATCTCCCTTGACAACCACTGTCATACGAGAAAACTCAGGCACCTCTGTCTCACCAACTGCCAGGGAATCTATGTTGTAACCGCGTGCACTAAATAGCCCCGCAATCTTGGCCAGAACACCAAACTTGTTTTCTACGAGCACAGATATAACATGCCTCATCTTACGCCATCCCCATTATCATTTTGTTAATAGTCCCACCAGCCGGAACCATTGGAAAGACATTTTCCTCTGGTTCCACCGCAATATCCACCAAAACAACACCCGGTGTCTCAAGCGCCTCTTTCAAGGCAGGCACCACGTCTTCCTTTCTTACTACTCGCATTCCCTTTGCCCCATAGGCCTCGGCAAGCTTCACAAAATCAGGGCCTTTTATAGGGGTAGCAGAGTAGCGTCTGTTATAAAATAACTCCTGCCACTGTCTAACCATCCCTAGAAAACTGTTATTCAGTATAACCACCTTTACGTCTATCTTCCTGTCAACGGCAGTCATCAGCTCCTGGATATTCATCTGGATAGAGCCATCTCCGGCTATGTCTATCACCACCCTATCCGGGGCCCCGACCTTTGCCCCTATAGCTGCTGGCAGACCAAAGCCCATAGTTCCAAGTCCTCCACTAGAGATAAACTGACGAGGATAATTGTATTCATAGTACTGGGCCGCCCACATCTGATTCTGTCCTACTTCTGTCGATATTATGGCCTCTCCATTCGTCAGTTCCGATAGCTTCTGGACAACGTATTGCGGCTTTATAGAATTGGGATCATCCTTATAGGTCAGTGGGAATTCCTTCTTCCATTCCTCTATTCGCGTAAGCCACTGTTCTGTATCTGGCTTTTCTACTATCTCTATCAGTTCCCTCAGGACCTCTCTTGCATCACCGATAACCGCGATGTCAACCGGTATATTCTTACTTATAGAAGAAGGGTCTATATCTATGTGCACGACCTTTGCATAGGGGGCAAATGTATCCAGCCTCCCTGTAACACGGTCGTCAAATCTAGCGCCAACCGCTATTATCAAATCTGCATCCATAACTGCATGGTTGGCATAGCCAGTGCCGTGCATACCAAGCATCCCTAAAGAAAGGGGATGCCTTGTCGGAAAGGCACCCAAGGCCATAAGAGTCGTTGTTACGGGTATCTGACACTTCTCCGCCAACTCCCGTATCTCCTGGCTGGCACCAGATATCACAACACCCCCACCAACGTATAATACTGGCCGCCTCGATTCTGCAATAGCAATGGCTGCCTGTTTTATTTGGGCTGGATTGGGCCTTACCTCTGGCTTATAACCAGGCAAAGACACCTTCTCAGGCCACTCGAACTCTACCTCCTGTAACTGGACATCAACAGGCAAATCAATCAATACAGGCCCAGGTCTGCCTGTAGAGGCGATATAAAATGCCTCCTTTATCACCCTTGCCAGGTCCTTTGCATCCTTTACTAGATAATTTTGCTTGGTTATTGGCCGCGTAATTCCGGTAACATCTGCCTCCTGAAAGGCATCGTTGCCTATCAGACTGGTCTTTACCTGTCCGGTTATAGCCACTATCGGTACAGAGTCCATATAGGCCGTGGCTATTCCGGTAACCAGGTTCGTTGCACCCGGACCAGAGGTAGCTATACAGACCCCAACCCTTCCACTGGCCCTGGCATATCCGTCAGCGGCGTGGGCTGCACCCTGCTCGTGACGGGTCAGGATAAAATCAATATCAGAATCATAGAGGACATCAAAGGTGGGCAGGA
>JALVWL010000057.1 GCA_027034965.1 Candidatus Omnitrophota bacterium | reverse complement strand
GTTAAGAAGAGAGGAGAAGATGTTAGTGTCTATATAAGAACAGTAATAAATGTAATCCTTGCAGAGAAAGACGTTATGAGGCTTGTGAAAACTCTTGGATATGATTGGCTGGAGAAATTATTGATTGGAATGAATAAGGAAAGGATAAGCTCTAATGCACAGGGAAATATATTATTAGCATTGGCAAATGATGACCACAGTCCTTATAAGGATCTTATGTCAGGAGAATATAAAACTCTGGATATTGCCTCGTTGGTAGAACAAGGCCTTGTACAAAAAGATTGGCTGTTGGATGCAGTTATGGAATTCAAGACGAAAACAATTATTTTGGTAGATACACTGTTGCTTTTAAAAGAGTTCTATTCCCCTAGGGGGTACAATGGATATCGCGTTAGCATTGATGAGGTTAAAGAGATAGCATGGAAGGCCTCTGAGACCTCAAACCCCAACGTCTTTCTATCCTATGTGAAGGATATATTTGAGGCAAAGGCACGGAACAAGAACAGCGCATTTTTTAAGGTCATTGATACCGAGTGGATATTTAAAGCTTTGTCACTTTCAGGAGAAAATTGGCCTGTGTTTTTCTATGATTTTAGAGAGGATATAAATAATAGTTCATTTTTAATGGCTATGGATGAATTGGGAGCTGATAAATACCAAGAGCTGTTTGCCATAGAAAACAACTCCCTTAGGGACAAAAGGCGCGATGTTTTATCCTTTATCGTAGAGGAACTCATTGAAGATGCGGATAATAAATATGATTACGATGAAAAAATAGTAAAGGCTATCTTCAATCGTAACACCCTTTCATTGATACTGTCAGAAATGAAGAATGGACTAATCGGATTTGACGCCCTTGTGGATAAGTTTATAGAGAAAGGGTTACTGAAAGGCGAGCTTGCAAATATTTTTTCAGACAAGGCCTATAGGCATAAAGTTTACAATTCCGTAAGCGAAGAAAATGCATTTAAGCTATTGATAAAATTGATCTTGATAGATTCTTTGCCAAAAAAGGAGAAACAATGGCTTGAAGAGGATTTTGGTTATAAGGATATGCTGGAGTTGGCCTTTAAGGTGAGTCCTAGACGCGTAGCAGATGGGATGCTGTTTCTTACTATAAATGCTTTGCTTAATATATCAACACAAAAAGACAATATTTTTGTAAAGAAAATACCTGTTACTGTATTAAAGAAGTGTTTGTTTGCTTATGATTTGCGTTTTTATGAGTTTGATAATATTTTGAAGACATTAAATGAGCTGTTTTCTATGAGGGATAAAAAAGCGAGATTGGCCCAAAGAGAGCTTATAGATTATGTGAAGGATATAACGGGTATGCTCTCTGTTGATGAGTTTAAGGACTTTCTATTGTTGTTGATATCTATTGGGAAGGGTTCTCCGGGAGTCCCAGATGATAATATAAGTATTGGAAAAGGTGTTTTGATGAATGGATTCTTGTTACAGAAAAAAATTGCCCAATATTTTGATAAGGGAAGGGCTTTGGAGTTGATCCTTATGTTGGGTGATAAAGATAAGCTTGTCGCATTTCTGGAGGAATTCAAGCTAAGCCGTTCAAAAAATGAAGAAGAGAAAAAAATGGAAGTATTTGAGGTCCCTAACATAAAAGATGAAAAATTATTTAGAGCTGGCATAGAATTGGAAAATGGCATCAGGATATCTAGAGTGGCAATTTCTCCAGGGGATTTATGGGTGTTGTTGCAGATCCTAGATGATGAGATAAAAGATATGTCCCAAGATAAGAGGGTAGACATAATTAATTTGATAGAAAATCTTGCACTGTTTCTAAAGAGAGATATAAAAGGCCTTTATGAGAAATTAGGAACAGGTGTTGGTAATATTACTTTTGAAGAATTCAAGGGGGTTATTGCGGAATTGTATCGTACATTTGAAACCACCTCTTTTGGTAACCAGGATCTCACTACTATTGTGGCTTCTATGTTTGCTATGTTGGGTAAGAAAGATATTAGTGGAAAAATCCCAGCAATCTTATATTCAGCAGATAAGGTAAAGGGTTTATTCGAAAAATATCAGGGCGAGATTGAGATATTTTCTAAACCGGCCATCAGGGAAGGAGCCCTTTTATTAATCGAAAATCAAGATTTATTTTTCAACTACGGTGTTTATTATACACTTTCTGACCTTAAGTCTTTTGAGCTTAGGAAATCTTTACTAATACTGAGCTTTCTGTTGAGGGCAAGTAGGGATGGAGGTAAGAGATTCTCTGTTGAGGAGATTGAGAGAATAGAAAAGATTGCATATCTTAATGCACCGGAGACAAAAGACGATGAATCTTTTATAAGATACCGCATTGCAAGGGCATTCATTTCTGCAGAAAGACTTCCCATTGGTAAGTATGCCATTCAGGATAAACTGGTAGAGAGACTGAGAGTGAATATGGATGAGAAGTGGGCTTCTCTTGTTAGGGTATATGACAATGGATTCCTTTATGATCTTGCTATGTCTTTGCCTAAGGCATACGAGAGACTTATTCTTGCGCTCAATGACAAGGTGAGGGCAACTAGCAGGTATGATTCTACGAGCAAATGGGTGGAAGGTATAAATATCTCTACAGATATAGATATTGCCCAACTCAAAAAGCAATCTGATAGGCTTTATAATCGGGTACTGTCAGAAATAAGTTCATATATTTACGATGAAGGTCGTGTAGAATTAGAGACCTTTTACGATAAGGATAATAAGGCGTTCAATATTACAATCAACCTTGGAAAGATGTCAGACAGCCTTAGAGGAGATAATACGGCAGCAGTATTGATTAAGGGCGAGAGGATTTCTACTTTAGATAAACAGGCATTGGTTTATAGGACAGATAAGGTAGAGCAATTTGTATCAGAAAAACTAAAAGAGAAAGGCCTTAATGAAGGTGTCTATCCAAAACTTATGTCAGCAATAAGGAATATGAGGAGAGATAAAGATGAAGTGAATTTGTTTATGACAGGCGCTGATGTTGGCAAAGTATTGGAAACGCTTAGCATTGGAGATAACCTTATTAGGTGGCTTGAAGATGTCTTAGTAGATGATGCTCCTGATGTGATAGAGGCGATAAAAGATAAGGAAGGCTGGGAGCAGGTAAAGGCAGCGGTTGAGAAGATAGTCAAAAGAAAACTGGATTATAAGGAAGGATTACTCCCACTCTTTAAGGCCTATGCAATAGGGGTAGCAAATAACAAGTTTACTGTTATGAATGAAAATGCAAACATAGGCAATGATGTGGAAAAAGAAAGAGGCGGTGTTGTATTTAATCTATATATACCAGAAATCTTGGTTTTTCAATAAGAGCGTAGTTTGTGTTTTTTGTTAGCACTTACAGCTGATAGTGCCCGGTAAAGTCTAGATTCGTTTATACTTGGAGTGTCCCGTGTAAAATATTTAGGACATAATCTTGGTTGCATTATGGGAATTTGGGGGTAAAATAATCTAATCCAATCAATGAACTTAATCTCAGGGGGAGATAGGTGGTAAAGGTAGAGGATCTGGTAAAGGTCTATCCTGGCGGTGTTAAGGCCCTTAATGGGGTGAGTTTTTCTGCTGAGCGGGGAGCGATATTGGGTCTGTTAGGGCCTAATGGTGCGGGTAAGACTACCGCGATACGGATTATTTCTGGATACATATCGCC
>JALVWL010000056.1 GCA_027034965.1 Candidatus Omnitrophota bacterium | reverse complement strand
AAGGAAATTTTTTATTAAGAAAGAAAAATATCCCAGCAAATAAAAATCCTTCATGCTTCATTCTCCCTTCTCTATCCTCAAAACTTGCGTTGTGGTTTTTAGTTTTGCGTTTTTAGTTTTTAGTTAATATTATTGCATAATTTGGGATTATAGATTATAGATTTTATCACATCTTCAATTAGTATCAAAAGACGAAACTAGTTCACCTGCTGTAACCACCTCTGCCCTGGTCAAGAGCTCTGTTTCCATCTCCAATATGGCCCTCAATGTATTCACGCGATCGTGACCAATGGCAACCGCATATCCCTTTTTCTCTGCAATACGCAGAGCACGTCTTAATTGAGACTTTATGTAAGAGATATTAGAATCATTGTCTATAAAGACATCTCTCTTCAAACACCTCATCCCATTATTCCTGGCCGCTTTACACACTACAGAAGAGGAACTAGACACACTGTCCACCAGAAATATCACTCTCCCCTTTAAGGCCCCTGCCACGGTATCCATCACCCGTCTATCGGCAGTCGCCTTTGAACCCATATGATTGTTTACTCCCATTACATAAGGAACCGAATCTAAGAGGCTCAATACTGTCTGCCTTATCTGCTCATTATCCATATCCGTCGTTATCGTAACCCCTTCCCAATACCTCTTATCCAGATTTAGGGGCTCCATTGGAAGGTGGAGCATAACCTCTTTTCCATAGCGATGGGCCATCTCTGCAGCCGCACGGCTATATCTATGATTGGGAAGTACAGATATATCCAGCTTCAGCGCTATATCCCTTAAATAATAAAAATTCTGATTAGAGTAGCCCCAATCATCCAGTACAATCACCAGCTTGGGCAAAGGCTTTTTTTTCTTCGAGGCAGGCCTAATCCCAACTCCAGAGGCAGTATATAGGGTCTTCTCAGAGACAACCTTTCTCTGCCTCTTCTTAGCAGCAATCTTATTTCTAGTCCTTGTATTGCCTTGCCGCACAGATGGTTTTGCCTCTAATTGTGATTGACTGCCTGTTTTCAACCTTGCCTTTAACGCAAGATTCTCCTTAAACAGGCCAGAGATAATAAGCGCCTCAAGGAAAGCCAAAACAAAGACTACAACAAAGGCGATATGGAGTACAGGCAAAGAGGACTTAGATCGCCTTCCCTTTCTGCCCTTGGGCATTACATCTCCCTGCCAACCGCCCCTGCAACCCTTGCGGCCTCCACCATAAGCTCATGGAATAGCTCGGGCGTCAAGGACTGTGCACCGTCCGAAAGGGCCTCTTCAGGATTAGTATGCACCTCTATCATAAGGCCATCTGCACCAGCAGCAATCGCAGCCATTGACACTGACTTTATGAGAGAACGTTTACCTGTTCCATGGCTGGGATCAACAATCACTGGAAGGTGAGATAACTGCTTGACCGCTGGTATCGCATTTATGTCCAGTGTATTGCGTGTATATTCTTCAAATGTCCTTATACCCCTTTCACACAATATCACCTCAAAGTTGCCTTCTTTCAATATATACTCCGCTGACATCAACCATTCCTTAATAGTAGCGCAAAGACCACGCTTTAGCATAACAGGCTTCTTTATCCGACCAACCTCCTTGAGGAGATTGAAGTTTTGCATATTCCTGGCACCTATCTGGAGTATATCCGCATAGCTGGCAACAAGTTCTACCTGTCTCGGTTCCATTACCTCGGTTATTGTCAGAAGTCCAAGCTCATCTGCCACTTGTCTCATATACTTAAGGCCCTCCTCACCTAATCCCTGAAATGCATAGGGAGAAGTGCGGGGCTTAAAGGCACCGCCCCTTAATATCAGGGCACCATCCTTCTTCACTGCCTTTGCGATATCCCTAAGAAGGTCTATATTCTCTATAGAGCATGGGCCTGCCATAACAACAATCTTATCCCCGCCAATCTCAACCCCATTGGGAAAACGAATAACCGTTGATTCTGGTTTGAATTCCCTTGACACCAACTTATAGGGCGCCATAACAGGCATTACCTTCTCCACACCCGGAAATGCCTCAATAGGCTGGCCCAGAAGTAAAGACTCATCTCCTATTACACCTATTATCGTCCTCTCTATTCCTCTGGAAAGCATCGTCTTCAGACCAAGTTTCTCAACCCTCTCAATTACATGGTCTATATCCTGCTGAGTTGCAGATGATTTCATCACTATAATCATAAGAACACCTCCATCAGTTCAAGAATCTCTTTAGTTCCTTGATAAACCTACGGTTTTCCCCTGGCTGACCTACAGTAACACGAATAAATTCTGGCATCCCCCAGGCCTTCATATGACGCACGATTATGCCCCGCTTAAGCATTGTATCGACCAGCTCCGAGGCGTTACTGCCGATTTTTACCAATAAAAAGTTAGTCACAGATGGCAAAAACTCTATCCTCAACTTTTTAAGGGCATTCTCTAGAAACATCTTCTCTTTCTTGAAAATCCTAAATAATTTCTCATAATAGGGTTTACTATCCAAGGCCGCTAATGCAGCTACCTGAGCAAGGGAATTTACATTAAACGGCTCCCTTACTTTATTCATTATCTCTACGATATCCCGCCTGGCAAACCCATAACCTATCCTGAGACCAGCCAGGCCATAGTATTTTGAAAACGTCCTGCTCACAATAACATTCCTCTTCTCCCTGACATAGGAGAGGGTATCAGGCCAATCATCCAGCTCACGGGCAAATTCAAAATAGGCCTCATCGAAAAACACAAAGATATCCGATGGTAGAGATGCCAAAAAGGCCTCAACCTCTGATCTGCCTACATAACTACCCGTAGGATTATCAGGATTGGCAATAAAAATCAATTTTGTATTACTGCTCACTGCCGAGGCAATCGCCTTTAAATCATATCTAAAATCCTTCATCGGAATCTCTCTGATAGAAATCCCCTCAACCATAGATGCTATCTTGTAAATTAGGAAAGTAGGCGTTGCAGTCAAGACCTCATCGCCAGGAGAGACGAGGGATCTTACAGCAAAGACGATTAACTCATCGCTGCCATTACCAAATATAATCTCATTCTCATCCACAGAAAATTCCTCTGCCAGTCTTTTACGCAGATAAAACACACTTGATTCCGGATAACGGTTGATACGACTGGCTGCCTCACATATACGTCGTCTAACCAGAGGAGAGGGTGGAAAGGGATTTTCATTAGAGGCAAGCTTTATTATTCTACTTATACCAAGCTCCCGCTGCAGCTCCTCAACGGGTTTGCCTGGCTTATAACTGGCTATAGAATACAGATATTTCCTCATAGTCCCTCACAGCCCTAAATAAAAAAACCACGCCCAGAGGGATTCGAACCCCCAACACCCAGCTCCGTAGGCTGGTGCTCTATCCAATTGAGCTATGGGCGCAGGATTATCAATTTTATCCGTAGATTATATCATCTCACTGCCAATTGTGCACTAAAAAATAGAACAGAACATTTTTTCTTCAGATTCGAAGAGGATTTTAATCTCTGCTATTCCTCGGATTGAGTTTAATCCTCAAAAGACTGTTTTGAGAGCTCTACGATTTTAGAAGAAATTAATTTATCTATATAACGCGTATCCACTACGCCTAAGACTCTATTATCGCTGTCTACGACCGCCAAAAATTCAAAACGCTGCAATAGATCCTTTATCTCATCCAGGCTTTGATCCTCCCTGACCACTCCACAACCACTATCCAAAAGGTCATGAGCTAGCACGACATCTCCAAGTTCTGCCAACGCCAGTGCATTCTTTATATTCTCCATGCTAATTACACCCTTGAGGCGTCCGGATCTATCAACAACTGGATAATAGAGGTGATCCGTTGACTTCAACACATCGATTACCCTTGGAAGAGGGTGATGTTCCTGTATGACAGGGACATCATTATGCATAACCTGTTTTACCTTCATCTGCTTGAGTAAGTCGTCTTCGGTTATATTCCTGCCTGCCTCACCTGCCTTCTCTATGGCTATCTTCACAAAAAATGGTCCTATTAACTGTACAAAAAACGTCGTCAACGTAACCACACCGATTATCATCTCACCGAAATCCCCTGGAAAGACCTGGGCCGCTAATATGGACAATCCTATAGCCGCACTGGCCTGACTAAACAAACAAAGCCCCAGGTACCTGCGCAGCTTAGGAGAGGCATCTGACCAGACACTACCAAAATAGGCACCCGTCATCTTTCCCAGGGTCCTTCCAATCAGATAGAGGGCCACCAGTATCCCAACTATGGGAGTAAAAAACGACACCTTCAGCTTGGCTCCTACCAATACGAAGAAAAGCACATATATAGGCGGTGCGATCTTTTCTATAAGGGAAAAGACCTCTTTACTCCTCTTGGGTAGGGAGTTGGTCAAAAAGACACCCAATGCCATAGCCGCCAACAGCATATCCATTCCAAGGGAGATAGAAAGCCCCAGGGTAATCAGGACTCCTCCTAACAAAAAGGTCAGGGTCTTTTCCTCATCTGTATAACGGTTCAAAAAGAAGGTAAGGACTCTGCCTGAAAACAGGCCTACAAAGATAGAACCAAATATCTCCCAAATCGGATGGAGAATAGTATGGGCAAGCGAAGATTCACCCCTTCCTATCAAGATAGAGGCTATGCTACTCGCAATAGCAAATAGGAGAAAGGAAAGACCATCGTCTAAGGCTACAATGCCTAAAGCTGTCGTCGTAAGCACACCCTTAGATTTATATTCCCATAAGACATTGGTCGTAGAGGCAGCATCTGTAGCCGAGGCGATTGCACCTAATAGGATTCCAATGGCAATGGAGAGGGATAGATTATGAGAATAAAAGAAATAGGCAAACGAGGCAAACAATGAAACAACAAAAAATGCCCCCATACCCTCGGCAAGCAATATATATATAAATTGCTTTCCATATCGCCTCAATATCTCTGCTTTTAATTCACCTCCCACCATAAAGGCTATCAGGCCGAGGGCAAAATAATTTATAGGGGAAAGGGAGGCTATAACATCTTTGTTTACGATATTAAGGCCTGATTGCCCGAGAATAATTCCTATAACAATATAACCAACCACCTGGGGTATTCTAAACTTCTGGAACAATCGTCCACCAATAGTCCCTCCGAACAAAGCAAGGCCCAACAAGAGCAAAACATTTAGATGGAAAAACGACACCTTCTGTATAATGATATCAAGATAATGCATAACTGATGATAATACTACCCATTAATATCCTAATCAAGCAAAATTTCTAAATAATACCAATTATGACAGAGATACATCCTCCCACCTAAAATTGCTGCCCTTTTAGTACCTCAGGAATTCTATCAAGACAAAAATGCGGGGCATCGATCTCAATGGAAAAGGCATTGACAATCTGTGAAAACTCTCTCTGATAATCCAGGGGGACAATTAAATCTCGTCTTGGCAAAAGACAAACAGAACGAGTTATTCGATTAGAAATAAAACTAACATCCACATCCTGATTCAAAAGTCTCTTTAGTTCCTCAAGGGCAATATCGTAATCCGAATCAAACAACAGAAATGCATCAATAGCCTTATCCTGTGTGGTGCTGCCAGGATCCCAGTGCGCCCTGCGATAGAATTTTTTGAGCTCACTTCTCGGATTGGCAGAAAATGCTCGCACAAATCTGTGGACATAATTCTCATTGAATTTATATGCTGGGGCAATAAACAACGCAGAATCGAAATGAAGATCCTCATTCTCAATCAAAAAATTATAGAAACGGACCAAGCCCAAGGACCAGGCAATCACATCGAACTGGGGTTCAACCCCAGACAGGAAATAAGGCAGTACATCCTCCCTATAACCCCATCCAGAAAAATAGTAGGCCATAATGAATTATCCAGGATTATGCACTAGAATTCTTTACCTTCCATCGCCTTGTTAATCAGCCCTCTCTTTTCTTATCTAAATTAAACTCAAAAGTCAAATCTCAAATCTCAAAACTACAGCTTAAAACTTAAAACCTAAGAATGAAGAATGGAGCATGGAGAATGGAGGAAATTTTTTATTAAGAAAGAAAAATAGCCTAGTAAATAAGAATCCTTCATGCTTCATTCTCCCTCCTCCATTCTCAAAACTTACGTTGTGGTTTTTAGTTTTTACTTTTGAGTTTTTAGTTTAACCACTTGGTGAATTCTTATTTCTAGTTTTCCTATTGCCCTACAACGGGTTCCATTATATCACAAATTCCTATTGCATAATCTGGGATAAATAAAACAAAGAGAGGGGCAAAACCCCTCTCTTTTTAGACAATACCAAAGAGTGCCCGTGATTAAATATCATAGTAGAGATAGAACTCATAAGGATGTGGACGCAGGTTGACTCCCTCGATCTCCACGGACCTCTTATATTCAATCCAGGTCTCGATAACATCTTTGGTGAATACATCCCCTCTGAGCAAGAACTCGTGGTCCTTCTCAAGGGCGCTAAGGGCCTCTTCAAGGGAACCGGGGACACTCTTAATCCTGGCCTTTTCCCTACCAGAGAGTTCATAGATGTTCTTATCCAGTGCCTTACCTGGATCAATCTTATTGATAATTCCATCGATACCCGCCATAAGCATAGCAGAGAATGCCAGATAAGGATTACAAGATGGATCCGGCGGACGGAACTCGATTCTCTTTGCCTTAGGATTATCGCTATACATAGGAATCCTGACCGCCGCAGACCTATTCCTTGCAGAATAGACCAGGTTAACCGGAGCCTCATAACCAGGGACAAGCCTTTTATAGGAATTGGTAGTCGGTGCAGCAAAGGCAAGCACTGCAGGCGCATGCTTCAACAGACCACCGATATACCACAATGCGATCTGGCTCAGAGAAGCATAACCATTCTTATCATAGAAGGTATTCTCGCCACCCTTCCACAGACTCTGATGTGTATGCATACCCGAACCATTGTCCTTAAATATAGGCTTTGGCATAAATGTAACCGTCTTGTTGTAACGCCTTGCAAGGTTTTTGATGATGTACTTGTATATCAAAAGATTATCAGCTGTTCTAGTGAGGGTTCCGTACCTGAGGTCTATCTCGCACTGACCACCGCTAGCAACTTCGTGGTGATGAACCTCAACAGGAACACCCAGGCTCCTTAATATCAACATCACCTCATTTCTGAACTCCTGGAGACTATCATGGGGAGGAACAGGAAAGTATCCCTCTTTATACCTTGGCTTGTAACCAAGATTCGGATTCTCTTCCCTTCCAGTATTCCACTCACCCTCTACAGAATCCACAAAGTAGAAACCGAAGTTTTCACCCTGATCAAACCTAACATCGTCAAAGACAAAAAACTCTGCCTCAGGCCCCCAGTAACTTATATCAGCAATACCACTCTCCTTCAAAAACTTCTCTGCCTTCTTGGCAACATAACGAGGGTCTCTAGTATAAGGCTGCTTTGTAATAGGATCGTATATATCGCAGACGATGACCATCGTAGGGGTCTTTGCCAGGGGATCAATAAATGCGGTATCCAGATCCAGCATCAATATCATATCACTTTCCTGAATCTTCTGGAAACCGCGAATAGAGGAACCATCGAAGCCTATACCCTCTTTTAATATACCACCACCCTTTTCCAGATCCGCTAGAAGTTCCTCAGCAGGCATAGAAAAGTGCTGCCATAATCCTGGAAGGTCATGAAAACGCAGGTCAATAATCTTTACGTCATTCTCCAGTATCATCTTCTTGATATCTTGAGGGGTCTTCTCCTCATACCCCTCTGCACGAATAACCAAACTGCTCATACCAAACCTCCTGTTATACAAACCGTTACAATTGTAAAAAACGAAAGTAATCCCAATAGGAAAGCCTCAGTGGTAGGACCTCTCTGCCCTTTTCTACTCAGACAACACTGCCTGAAGTAGCCATTTTACTGCAAGGCAGTCAAAAGTCAACAGAATTTTTCTTTACTGCTAGTAATGCTATAATATTATTCATGGAAAAACTAAAACACATTGCACAATCTATGCCAGACTCCCCTGGCATCTATAAGATGCTGGATGAAAAAGGGGCCATCATATATGTGGGGAAGGCACGTTCCCTGAAAAAAAGGGTCCTCAGTTATTTTTCAACTGGACCAAAAGATATAAAGACTCGAAGACTTCTTGAAAACGTCCAGGATATACAATTCGAGACAACACCCGATGAAGAGAGTGCCCTTATTCTGGAAGACAAACTGATAAAAGAAAATCAACCCAAATATAACATAGCACTTAGAGATGACAAGACATATCCTTTCATCAGGATTCAGAAGGAGCCTGATCTGCCTAAGGTAACTATTATACGACGTCCCCAGCTAACAGACAGAGATGAGCAAAACAATACAATACTCTTCGGGCCATACCCAAATGTAAGACTTCTGCGAATGGCTATCAAAGGACTGCGAATTATCTATCCATTTAAGTCCTGCAACAGGTATAGAAAGGACTGCCTCTATGAAAAGATAGGGCTGTGCCTTGCACCGTGCAAAAGGAAGATCTCCACAAAAAATTATCAAAGAATACTGGATGGCATCCTAGAGACCTTTAGCGGCGGGCATGAGACAGCTATTGATAAACTCTTCCAAAAGATGAAGGAGGCATCTGATTACCAGGAGTTCGAGTCAGCGGCATTCTATAGAGATACTGCCATGGCAATGAACGCCATATTAGGAAAGGGTATCGTAGAACAATCTGGACTCCTAGCAATATACGAATTGAGAGACCTCCTCAAACTGAAATACCTGCCCAGAAGAATTGAGGGATTCGATATCTCAAACATCCAGGGCAAGATGGCAGTAGGAGCAATGGTCTCCTTTTGGGATGGAATGCCTGATAAAAAAAACTACCGCAGGTTCAGGATAAAGACAGTTCCCAAAAGCGATGATTTTGCAATGATGTATGAAGTAGTTAAACGCAGATGTGTAAGGATATCAAAGGGAGAGTTTGCTAAACCGGATCTGTTTCTAATAGACGGCGGCCCTGGACAGCTAAAGTCTGCTCAGAAAGCACTCCTCGAGACAAATCTGGAAATACCCGTAATTGCGCTTGCCAAAAAGAGGGAAGAAATCTATCTGCCTAACAGACGCCACCCCATATCCATACCAAAAGAGAACGCAGGACTACGCCTTCTGCAACACATAAGAGATGAGGCCCATAGATTCGCAATAAGTTATCACAGACACACACGTAAAAGACAATTCTTACAATAGAAGCAGTGGTACAGATTTTTCCTGGAAGATTTTGTTTCATTAAGTGGGAGAGATTTCACTATAGTGAACTTGGGTTTTGGGGTGATTGGGTGGATTTTTCACGATCCACTATTTCTTTTTTATCCAGGCGGCGAGTTCGGTCCCACAATAAAAGACTGCTGTATAATCACCACTCGTAGATCCACCCCTTACATCCAGCTTCCCGCCAGGAGAGGTTGTCCCAATACCTATCCGGTTATTTGCCGCATCTATATAGAGCGTATCTGAATCTACATTCAAATTATTTGGTACAGACATCGTACTGGCGTTTATTGTTACACTGTCACTTGAGGCATCGCCTAGGGTTGTGTTGCCGTTGACGGTAAAGTCTGTGGATATGAGACCAGAGCCATTTACCTCCAAAGTCGTAGATGGAGAAGTGGTGCCGATACCAACATTTCCAGAAGACAAAACTGTTATATAGGCATTTGTACCAACACTTGAGCCACTGCCTATTTTTAGGGCATTATCGCTATCGTCTTCTCCAACATAGTAGTCCTGGCTGTCTCCGTCAAAGAATACAACAGCATCTTTAGAGGTACCATCCCCTATTTTTATAGAGGATTGCGTACTGGAAGAGGAGCTTATCGAGAGTTTGCCAGTACTGCTGGACATAAGAGACACATAGGTACTTGCGTCGTAGGAAAGTCTCAATTCATTACTACTGCCAAATATATCCAAGGTTGCAGATGGAGAGCTTGTACCAATACCCAATCTGTAAGAACTAGCGTCCCAGAAAAAATTTGCATTATCCTCTGTTAATTCGCCACTATTCCCAACAAATACAACAGAGCCTGCCGTTAAGCCAGGGTTAACATCCCCAAAGATACTCCCACTAACCGTGAGGTTACCGCTGATATATCCGTTACCTCCTACTTCTAAGTCAGCACCTACAAATAAATCATTGGCACCATCTGCATAACTCGGAGTACCACTTCCTATGCGCGTAAGTCCGTTTTGCACTACTAAGGCATCATTGCTGCCACCCTGGGTAATGACAAGGGTATCACCAGTACTGTTGCTTAAGGTAGTTTGGCCTTGAACAGAAAGATTGTTGTCTATATAAGTTTGCCCATCCACTTCCATATTACCCACCACAAAGAGATCCTGATTGCTGGGAGAACTCAAATGACTGGCCGTAGTACTTCCTGGCCCTACCTGGGTCAGATTTCCAGAGGCCGGTTCTAGGATCAACCTGCCAGTGCTCGTGCTAATCTCTGCATCCGTATTATTATGGCTCATTATCAATGCATTCGTGCTCCCGCTTACCCCTGAACGCACCTCTACATTTGCGGCATTGGTGTCCACAACGAATACATCCCCTGCGTCTGCATTTTTTCGAACAAGCAAGGCCTCATCATCGTCGACATCTATCACAAGGGCACTATCCCCTGCTGAAACAGACCCATATGTCAAAGATCCCCCTACTTCCAGGTCACCCGCTACAAACAGGTCTCCACCATTCATTCCAGCAGTGGAGGGAGTACCATTACCAATTATAAGGTTACCTGGATTTATCGTAACGGTCTTGCTATTGTCAGTCGGTGTTATAGTGATATTGCCATCTTTGTCCAAGGAAAAGAGATCAGAAGAACCATTGTTTATTTTAAAATTACCCGAAGATAGTTCAATAATGACATTACCATTATCTTCTGGCTTTATCTTTATATCTTCACCACTAGGTGCGGTTATATCATCCTCTACTCCACTAATAACCAAGCTAGACTGCATAGTCGTTGTCCCCTCTATTGTAAGATTTGCCTCCATAGTATCGTCCACATCGCTGCGTAAGAACTGTTGGGAATCCACTCCATCTATAGTCTCTGTATTGTAACTGTATCCAACCGACAGTAATGGTATGCGAGGGCTCATCTCACCATCAGAATTGACCTCTATACTCATCCAGTAAGGTTGGGTAAAGTCAAGTGTAAGGGGCATTTTGTCTCCTAATTCTATATAAAAATAGCCCTTCTTGTCCAGGGTTACAGTATGTGTCTCTTCCCAGAGTTTTGTCCCACCAGTTTCGGAATCATAAATCCGCACAGTTATAGTATACTCGCCCGGTGATATAGGACCATCAGAAGGAGTGGTCAACCTACCCTGGTAATGGATCTTTTGGGGGGCTGCTGCCATAATCATCGAAGAGAATGAAAGGAACAGCGCAAAACATAAAAATATGCCCCTAAATATACGTCCTATCACTCACCCCCCTTTTCTAAAGGCCCCTATCTCCATATCCACTCCTATATATTATTGTATATCAGATACATTTAAAATCAAGTAAGGATAAATAGATATTTTCATCCGGATTATGCAATAGAAATTTGTGATATAATGGAACTCCTTGTAGGACAATAGGAAAAGCTAAAGATAAGAATTCACCATGTGGTTAAACTAAAAACTAAAAACCACAACACAAGTTTTGAGAATGGAGGAGGAAGAAGGAAGCATGAAGGATTTTTATTTACTAGAGTATTTTTTCTTCTTAATAAAAAATTTCCTTCATTCTCCATGCTCCATTCTTCATGCTTGATTGTTAATAAGATAAGAAAAGAGAGGTTTGATTAACCAGGCGATGGAAGGTAAAGAATTCTAATGCATAATCCGGGTTAAACCCTAATGTCACTCAAATGTCACTCATTTTGTAATCATTTGTGGTACTGATTTTTCCTGGAAGATTTTGTTTCACTTGGATTTTGTTATCTAAGGACAGTTCGATTATCATCTACTCGGTTAATGGTCTTATTTTAGATAAGGCTTGTTTGGGTGTGATAATACCTTTGTTTTTAGGCAAATGCTTTATATTACCAGTTATCAGAAAATCCGCCTCTCCCTGTATATAAATGTCGTAAAATTTCCTATCAAACTCATCTTTGAATTTAGGATATTTAGAGGGAATTATTACCACCTCTTCGCCATATATTCGAATAAATTCAAGGAATGTAGAGATATCATCTGAATCAAACCCGAATTTTTTTCTATGCAAAACATCTCTATACTCCTCAATAGTCTCGGTGGAATATAGCAATACAAATTTTAGCATTAGCAGGTTATCTATTAATATAGCAGGCGGGCTTGATTTAGACAAAAGCCCTGAAACAATGACATTGGTATCAAGAAGTACTCTTTTCCTTGCGCGCAAATAGTATCTCCTTATTTATTTCATCCAACGACAACCTATGTGACTTGCGCTTTATCGATAAATTCCTCATATTTGAAACAGCATTTTTGGATAGAGCATAACGCACAGCGTAGAGGACATCCTCAAAAGAATCCTCATCAACCGGCAACATTAAGGCAATAGGTTTACCATGGCTGGTAAGAATAAGCTCACCAGAATCTTTTAACTTTTCCCATACCTTTTTAGGATTCGACCTAACTTCTCTAATAGAGGAAAAACGCATAAGACTCACCTCAGAAAAACAATAGCATAGTCTTATAAGATTGTCAAGTATTGACACTCATTTGTCACTCAAATGTCACTCATTTTGTAATCATTTGTGATACTGATTCTTCCTGGAAGATTTTGTCATAAAGTGAAACGGATTCTTTCTGGAAGATTTTGTTTCACTTGGTTTTTATTTTTAGTTCGGCTATGTTGTGGAGGACTCCTCCATAAGGGGAAGGTTTTATCCCTTCAAAGCGGTCTTTGAGGGCAAAGAGCCTGGATGGGGTTACGGTATATATCACGGGCAGGCGGCAGGATATAATCCTCTGCCACCTGGAATAAAGGGCCTTTCTCTTTTCTCTATCAAGTTCTTTCACGGCGGTCTCGAATATCTCATCGACTTGTCTTTCCCAATCGGTAGCTGGTTGTCTTTCTCTTGGATACCATATATGCAGAGGGCCTTTTGAGGACCAGACGTTCTTGCCAAAGTGGGGATCAAATCCACCTGTAAGGCCTATCAGGGCGATCTCCCAGTCAAAGGATGAGGTAAGCCTTGTAACCAGGTCATTGAAGTCTATACCGATATATCTCAAATCTATCCCAACTGTCCTCATGTCCCTGGCGAGGATTGATGCTATCTGTAGTCTTTCACTGGAATTGGCATTTGTAACGAGCGAAAGCACGAGTCTATGGCCGGCCTCATCCTCTAGAATCCCATCTCCATCTCTATCCTTGAATCCCATATCACCTAACAATGCCAAGGCCTCCTTCTTATCGAAGCCATAGCGGCAGAGATCCGGGGAGTAGAAAAAGCCATTGGCCTCGGACAGCGGACCATATTGGGCCTGGCCTAGGCCAGAATAGATTGTCCTGATTATGCCTTCTCGGTCAATCAGGTGGGCAATGGCCTTCCTGAATCGGATATCCTTAAACCAACCCAGCTTATATTCAGGTACAGGGGCAGAAGGGTTCTGATTGAAGACAAGGAAATTGGTCCCCAGGGAAGGGCCAAGGTTTATCAAACGCACATCTTTGAGATGTCTCTTTTTCAGAAGGATATAATCCATCGGCCGCAAGGAGAGGAAATCCAACTCTCCTTCCAGGAACTTCAACAGGGCAGTATCATCGCTCGGGATTATCATCATCACTACCTGCGGGATGTGGGGCAGGCGAGTTCCATCTCTATCTCTGCGCCAGTAGTAGGAATTTGCCTCTAATTTAACAAACTGTCCTGGAACAAATCTCTTCAGCCGATACGGCCCGTTGCAGACAATGTCCCCAGGAGAAACCGAAAGGCTCCAGGCACTGCTAAACTCTCCCCTATCGACTATGGGTTTAAGGATGTGTCTGGGGAGTATCTCCTGGGTCATAGCCTCTAGGAACGGGGCAAATCTATCAGGCAGGATAAAGTCGATAGTATATTCATCTTTTATCTCCACCTTTATGGGCTGGCCATCTATGGTGAAGATCTCTTTGGCACTGTTAGGGATGGCTGGATTGAATATAAGGGAGTTAAAGGTAAAGGCAACATCTTCGGCAGTAAGGGGGAAACCGTCCGACCACTTTAGTCCCTTCCTAAGATAGAACCTCCATCTCCTCCCATCCTCAGAGACTTCCCACTTCCAGGCCAGGTTGGGCAGGGGCTGCTGAGTAAAGGGATCTATCCTTACCAGGCCTTCGAATAAGAGGGATGTAACGGATGTGGTAGATGTCTCCTGGGCAACGATGGGATTGAACGATTTCGGATCAGAGGCAAGCCTTAAGACTATCATCCTGTCCTTTATAGGATTATAGGAATCGCTGTCATAAAATGAGAACCATAACAAACTACCAATTAAGACAATGGAAAAGACAAGAAGCCGTAATAGAGACGCAAACCATTTATTTGCCGGCTTCATCAAGGGGCTGGGTTGCGGGCTGAGGCGCCTCTTTATTCTTTGTGTCTGCTGATTTAGCAGGCATCTCTGCTGGCTGCTCCGTTGGCTTTGCTGTCTTTTCTACCTGGGCGCTAGTCCCCTTTTCCTCCACATCCTTAACAGAATTAGAGACGGTCTTTTGCTGGTTCGGAGAGGGATTTTTATCAGGCAAAACCGGCTGGGGCTTGCTTATTTCCCCTTGGAACAATCTCTCGACAACTGATTTGCTTTTTTGGACTACAAAGTAGTTTAATCCGAGGGCAAATAACAGGAAAAGGCTGCCCAGGACCATAGTTATCCTCACCATATATATATTCGTCTTTCCACCGAAGAGGGTATCGGCGGCAGAAAACGACTCAACCAATCCCCCTCCCCGTCCAGACTGCATAAGTATAACCAGGACCAGGAGGAAACAGACCAGAATATACAGACCCAACAGTAATTGATACATATCCTACTTCCTTAGGTAAACGCGTTTCTTCATTCGTCTGGCACCAAAA
>JALVWL010000055.1 GCA_027034965.1 Candidatus Omnitrophota bacterium | reverse complement strand
TCCATGCTCCATCCTTCATTCTTAAGTTTTAAGCTGTGGTTTTGACTTTTGAGATTTTAGATTTGAGTTTTCTAAAATGCATAATCCGGGATAATCCGGCTTGATAGAGAGGGGTTTTATGTTTGATGCCTTTTCCTCTGATGTCGCACTGCTCGCCTTACGGGTCAATGATTTCCTCTCCTCTGGAGGCCTGCATAATCTGTCTATGGGCGGCTTTTTCTATGATGGTTGGGTTTTGCTGGCCGCTGCTCTAAAGTGGTTGTCCTCTCTGGTGGGGATCGAGGTTAGTGCGGTGGCCATCTTTCAGTCCCTGGATGTAATCGGATTTGCTGTAGGATTGATATTTCTCTATAGGATGTTGATTAAGAGGGCCTCTGTATTTTCTATCTTCCTTCTGTCTTTGGTATTGGTTTCTGCTCCAGGGGTCCTGGCAACTGCCTCTCTGGGATATGGGCATGGTTTTGTCTTTATGCTCCTTTCAATGGCCCTATCCTATATAGACGATGTCTATATAGATGAAAGGGGCGGTTTCTTGATGAAGCTGGCAAGACTTTTTTATCTCTTTATCATCCTTATCTTTCTTGTCAGACCCGAGGATGGGGTTTTTCTCCTTTTGCCCCTGGCGGTTTTTGTAGGGGAGAAGATGGGCATATTTTCCTGGCCGCGCTTTAGACTTCTGAGGGCAGCCATTCCGGTTTTGTTTTTGCTGTCCTTTCTAACACTGGTCTTTGTATATATCAATAACATAAACCTTGGGGGGGTGTTGGGAGGCATTAGAGGTATCCGGCCCGAGTGGTTTTTTCTGCCACTTCCTTGTGTGGTATTCGGGTTTGGCTTTTTGTCCATTGGGTTCTATCCATTTCCTAGGTGGAGGCGTTACTGGCTCCCTGCCTGGCTGCACCTGTTAGTCGTGGTGGTTGCCAGTGTGATTATGCATAGAGGTTTTGAATTTCGCTTTGTGTTTCCTGCCCTTGTATTTCTGTTCCCTGGGGTGGTTGAGTCCTTTGATGCAGTGATGCGTGCCTCCAGATTGCGGAGCAGGGCCTTGTTGTTGGGGTTGGTCTTTGCTGCCTTTTTGATAGGGGCGAGGTTTACGATTGATTATATGGTATATCGTTCTCTGAATCTCAATAGCGGTTTTGTCAAAAAGGTAGATGGGCTGGTTAAGGCAGACTTTGTTATTGCAGGGGATATGGGGCCTCTATTCAGGTACTACGGGCGCAGACGGATTGTCACCCCCCAGGCCTTTATGTCGCCCCGCCAGATGTATTATTTCTGGCAGGATATAGGTGCGGGAGTAAAGGAAGGCAGGCGATATCTATTCCTTTCAACGGTTGATATATATCAGGATAGCCAGCTCCTGGATTATCTGCCCTGGTGGTTGGAGGCAGATTTCCTCTATTCGGGATATGTCCTTGATTGGCATGGATGTCATGGTATAATACCAACTCTTCAGCCGGTATTGGTCTGGCAGATAAATGAGAGGAAATTTGATGCCGCGATATCGAATACAGATAACCCATAGAGATGATGTCCCTTCCCCTAAAGAGAAGTGGTTGAGGATGCTTATAAAGGAATTGGGCCTGCCTGCGCCGGAGTCTGTTTGTGCGTATAGGCTCTACTTTATTGAGGCAGACCTGGACAGGCTCGAGATCTCTGATTTTTGTTCTTCGGTGCTAGCGGATGCTGTGTGTGAGAGATTTGAGGTCAGGGCTGCTAACGATTCAGTTGAGAGTCGCCTGCCATTGTGGATAGAGGTGGGATTCCTGCCAGGGGTTATGGATGCCCAGGCAATAACAGTGGCCAGGGCAATAAGAGAGGCCTTCAGGATAGAACCAATCCAGGTCCATACTGGGATGCGTTATGAATTCTCTTGGCAGGATAAGGGTCTTGCAGAGGAGCTGCTGAGTTCCCTCTATAATCCCCTTATAGAGATAGGGCTTGTGAACAAGACCTTGTCTCCCTTTACCCGTCAGATGCCGGCCTACCAGTTTAGATTGGTGGAGGTGGATTTGTTGTCTCTGGATGACTCTGGACTGGAGAGGCTTAGCAAGGAGATGCTCTTGTCCCTTAATCTGGATGAGATGCGCTATATCCAGGATTATTACCGGGGAATGGGACGCAATCCAACGGATGTGGAACTCGAGACCATCGCCCAGACCTGGTCTGAGCACTGTCAGCATAAGACATTTAAATCGCCGATAATCTATAGAGAGCTCGATGAGGATGGCAATGCGGTAGAAGAGATCCGTATAGGCTCTTTGTTTAAGGATTATATTATGAAGGTAACCAGGGAGCTAAATCCGGATTGGTGTCTGTCGGTCTTTAAAGACAATGCAGGAGTGGTAGAATTCGACGAGGAATATGCGGTCTGTTTCAAGGTAGAGACGCACAACCATCCCTCTGCCCTTGAGCCCTTCGGCGGGGCGAATACTGGTGTGGGGGGTGTTATTAGGGATGTCCTGGGCTGTGGGCTTGGCGCCAAGCCAATAGCGAATACAGATGTCTTTTGCTTTGCCCCGCCTGATAAAGAGGATGTCCCTGAAGGGGTGCTTCATCCCAGGAGGATAATGCGGGGTGTTGTTGCAGGGGTGAGGGATTATGGCAATAAGATGGGCATACCCACGGTGAATGGGGCCATATTTTTTGACGATGATTTTGTTGCCAATCCCCTAGTCTATTGCGGAACGGTAGGGGTTATGCCTAGGGAGGCCATAGAAAAGAGGGTCGAGCCAGGCGATAAGATAGTCCTCATCGGAGGCAGAACAGGCAGAGACGGCATCCACGGTGCGACCTTTTCCTCTGCTGAACTCGATGCCCAGGTGCAGGTGAGCTGTTCGTCGGCTGTTCAGATAGGCAATCCAATAGAGGAGAAGAAGTTTGCAGATGTGTTATTGCGCCTGCGGGACAGGGGCTGGTATAGGGCGATAACCGATTGTGGGGCAGGTGGACTGTCTTCGGCGGTTGGGGAGATGGCAGAGCAGACCGGGGCAGTGGTCTATCTGGACAGGGTCCCCTTAAAATATGCAGGTCTGTCATATACAGAGATATGGATTTCAGAGTCTCAGGAGAGGATGGTCCTGGCAGTGAAACCAGAACACCTGGACGAGTTACTCGCTGCCTTTGAGGAAGAGGATGTCGAGGCGGTCTGTATTGGGGAATTCACCGGAGATAAGAAGTTGCGCCTCTTTTACAGAGAAAATCAGGTAATGGAGATGGATGTCTCGTTTTTGCATGGAAAGGTCCCCCTTAGGGAGAAGAGGGCTGTCTGGGTGCGCAGGGAATTGAAGGAAGAACTGCCGTCTGTGAAGGATGCCTCGAAGCTGTTCAAGTCGATATTGTCTTCTTATAACATAGCTTCTAAGGAATGGGTAATTCGTCAGTACGACCACGAGGTGCAGGGCAGGTCTGTCCTAAAGCCTCTGGGAGGCAGCAAGAGGATCGGCCCAATGGATGCCGCGGTCTTGCGCGTCCATCTGCACAATAAAAAGGGGATAGCCATCTCTAATGGCATAAATCCATTGTATGGAAAGATAGATCCCTATTGGATGGCCGGTGCAGTGATAGATGAGGCGGTCCGTCAGATAATGGCGGTGGGAGGCAGACTTGATAGGATAGCCATCCTGGACAACTTCTGTTGGGGTAATCCCGACAAGGAGGACAGGTTGGCCGGACTCGTAA
>JALVWL010000054.1 GCA_027034965.1 Candidatus Omnitrophota bacterium | reverse complement strand
CCCATAATCTACAAACATAAGCAAATCAAATGGATTATAAACTAAATCCCCTAAAAAGTTATACCCATTATACCATTCTCTGACTTCCTCTAAATTTACGTTGTTCTCCCTGAAAAGCTCACCGAAATGCTCTTCTAATTCTGCTTGAGTTATCCCAAGCATATTTCCAAACTGCGGATAAAGGCTTATGTCTTTGAGGTTATTTAGCCCAGAGAATATCCCTGCCTTGGAAAACTTGCTTACCCCGGTGAGAAAGGCAAAGCGAATATATGGATCCATATCTTTTATTATGGAATACAAGCCCCGCAGGATGTTTCGGTTCTCCATCGCTACTTCTATCTGGTCTATATTGTCAATGATGGGCTTGTCGTATTCGTCTATCAGGATTACTACTTTTTGGTTGTATCTTTCGTATGCTCCTTTTATTAATTCTTCGAAGCAATCTGAATAGCTATTTATTTCTCTGCACTCTACCCCTAAGTCATCTTGATTATCCCTTAAAATATGCAGTATCCTTTCAATTAGCTGCTCAGGACTACGCATATCTCCCCTAAACGATATATGTATCACCGGATGCTTAGGAAATTCATATTTATCATATATGTACAGCCCCTTGAATGATTCCTTTTCTCCTTGAAATAGGTATTTCAGGGTAGATACCAGCAGGCTTTTTCCAAACCTGCGCGGACGGGAGAGGAAGTAATATTTGCCAGAAGTTATGAGATTGTAAATAGACTCGGTCTTATCCACGTAGAGATAATCTTCTTCCCTTATCTCTCTAAAATCCTGCACTCCTATGGGTAATTTCTTTATCTTTTCCATTATTTTTACATTATACAACAAAGCCCTATTAAACCTTAGCCAAAAATAAGATATAGCATTCGTAATAAAAGGGGGTGTTTCTGAAAGATTTTGTCTTAGTTCTCGTCAAACAAATACTATAGACTCAGAAAAATTAGTCAAGTCTTCTTCGATAGCTTTTTTTCAGCCGTACGCCTATATCAGGAAACGCCTTTATGCGCATAATGATCCAGAAGGTCGATCCCCCATATTTCTCATCTCCATACGAGACCTCTAATTCCCAGCACTTCAGGTCCTTCACTATAGAATAGGTCTGTTCCTGCATTGCTCCTGTCTCAAACTCGTAGCGATGATAGCTCTTTAACTCCCATCCCTTAGCAACCTTCCAGTCTGTCTCCAGGGTAGTTTGGGCCATAGACGACCTCTTATACTGATGGCCAAGGCCAATAGTTAAGCAATCCTTGAGCGGTTCAAACCAGACATCAAGCGAACCACTTCGCCAGCGCCCCTCATCAAGCCCATATCTGTATTCGAAATCAAATCTCAACCAATCAAGAGGATGGACCTTGATATCAATATCTGCATAATCAAAATAACTACCCCTCTCCGGTTTCACCCGATAGACTGCACTCGCATCAAAACTGGCAATATCGACTGTATTCCCATTTCGCTTGGTCTGAATGGTATTATCCAGGCCAATAACAATATCATGGGTACGCGATATAGAATCGAGGGAGTCAAACTGCACCAGTTTATCGGAGTCCAATGTAGGCGAGGGGTTATACCTATACTGAAGCCATGGCCTCACAACGTGTCTGATCTTCTCTATATGCAAAAAAGAATTATAGAAATCAAAGACACGATAGAGTTTTGTAGAGACATCTATTCCTGTATAAAACACTCCCCGCCATCTGTCTTGACCATTCTTGTCCCTGGAATAATAGGTCTGGCGCACACCAACAAATGGGGATATCTCAAAGCAGGCTAATTTAGAGGCGTAAAGTAATTGCAGATATGTATCCCATCGCCAGGCATCATTGGCCTGGCTGCCATCCGAATATCTCCGTGAGACATTATCTGCCTGAGTAGACCCAGATAGATAAAATCTCGAATTAGAAAGCCGCTGAGAGTAGAGCTGATATTTTATCTGGGGAAGGTATTCAGTCTCTGTATAGAAGTGATTTATCCTTTTCTTTCCATAAATAGACAGAGTGCCCAGGGAATCATTGTGAGTATAAAGCATATAAGAGGAAGGTTCTGGATCGTATTCGTATTCATCATTATAGTAATAATCCTTGAGCACATAGTAATCGCTGAATTTATGGTACTCTGCCACCAACACATCATCAGGGGAAATATCCCATCTATGCATAACCTGTAGTTTATATCTATCGAGCTTGCGTCTGCCCCCTAACTCTTCCAAATACTCCTCATCCTTTTCGCGCAAATAATAAGTGCGCAACAATCCATTCCCAAACCTCGAATGATAGAATAGATCCGGACCAAAGCCTAAGCCTCTCTTCTCCCTGTAATCCACGTTCATCTTCATATCTAGGGAATCGTTTATATGCTGCTTCCAGGTAGTCAAAAGAAAGGCTCCCCACTCCTTCTCCCTGCCTGGGACAATCTTAACCTTGGGGCGTTTATCATTAAAATAGTGCGTATATCTAGGAAAATACAGAAGGGTATATCTGCCTATCTTAAAGCGCACCCCCCTAGCCACCACCTTTTCATTCGGATAAATATCTAGCTCTCTTGCCTCGAGGCGATAATTTAAGGGATGCGGCACAGAAGGATCACAGGTCGTAATATAACAGGAACTACTTGTATAATGGTCAGGGCCTTTTCTCTCCAGGTCTCTGGCTGCACCAAAATAGGGTTCTATCTCAAAATCCACCTGCTTTATATGCCCCTTCTGGTGAGTAAAGTCGTACTCTATGGAATCACCCCTTACCACGCCCCTGGCATCAACCAGGACAACATTCCCCCTTGCCTTGGCCACATTTGTATCCAGATCAACCTCGGCCTCATCGCAGGTAAGGCGCATATTTTGATAGGTGATAATTACATTTCCCTTGGCAACGGCCTTTCTACCACCCTCAATATAAGATATAGACCTGCCCTTTACCTCTATTGGAATTTTTACCTCGGCATAGGCAGTATAAGACAATAAGGGGAGCAGCCATAGACATCCCAGGAAAAGGCATCTTATCATCCCTTCTTTACAAATGAAATTCAAGATATCTACCTCAATCTCTTATGCAGATCTATGATCACCTTGACCCCGTCATCCACATCAGGGATAAGTTTGGCCGTCTTTCTGGCCTTGACCCAAACCTTTGTCCCGACAGGCTTGCCCTCCACCTTTATCTGAACATACCTGCTTCCAAATACCTTCTCGGCATAGACTATCCCGTTCTCCTTATCTATCTTTACTATCTCTCCATTCTCCTCTAGATAACTAATGGCCTCCTTCCAGACCGTGTCTACATCCTTTTCAAAGGTCTCTGAAACCGTATCGTCGGAAATAATAATCCCCCCAACAATACCCGTACCGATAAGCGCTGGCACACACCCCGAAATATAAATTGAAAACAGCAAGAGAACTAACAAGATCCCCCTCTTCATCTTCCCCTCCTGGACTTTACCAGTTTTATGGTATGTCTGGCAATCATCAGCTCCTCGTCCGTAGGAATAACCATTATCTTAGGCTGTCCACTAATCACCTTTTTTGCCTGTCTTCCCACGTAGTCGTGTATCTCCTTTACATTCTCGCCAATTCCACCCGTAAACACGATCGCATCCACCCTACCCAGGACCATAGCATAGGCCCCTACATACTTTAATATTCTGTATTTAAAGACCTCTATGGCCAGGCCTGCCAACTTGTTACCCTTTGCCCTTGCCTGGATGAGCTCCCGAAAATCATTGCTCAACTGCGATATTCCAATCAACCCACTCTTTTTATTGAGTACCCTGTCTATCTCCTCAGGGGGCAGTCCTTCCTTTTCC
>JALVWL010000053.1 GCA_027034965.1 Candidatus Omnitrophota bacterium | reverse complement strand
ACTCTAAATTAGAGTATAGCATACCATATACAAGATTACAAATCGAAACCCACTAGAAAATAAGTTATACAAAATAAAAAAGGCCTCCACTCCTAGTCTGTGGAGGCCGAATAGATCAGATCCGCACAGTGGTTATTTCTTTTTCTTCTTTGCAGTCTTCTTGGTGGTCTTTTTCGCAGCCTTTTTGGTCGTCTTCTTGGCGGATTTCTTGGCAGCCTTTTTCTTTTTACCACCCCTTGCCATCTTGGCCCTTGCTATGTCGCCATCCTTGTCGATAAAATACAGATAGCCTGGCTCCTTTTTGATCCCGCACTTCAACACCTTCTGAGCCATACGTCACCCCCTTGGTTACTGGACCTACTACCTCTTCAGGGCCTTCCTTATCTGCCTCTCTACCTCCCGTTTCTTTATCTGCATCCTTTTATCGTATTGACGCCTGCCTTTGGCAAGGGCTATCTCCAGTTTTGCCCAGCCACCCTTGAAGTATAATCTCAATGGTATGCAGGTATAATGTTTCCTGGTTACTGCCCCATTTATCTTATCCAGCTCTCGCTTGTGGAGAAGGAGCTTCCTCTTGCGTACAGGGTCGTGATTGAATACATTCCCATACTTATACTCTGGTATGTGCATATTAAAGACAAAGGCCTCGCCACCTTCTATCCTCACAAATGCATCACTGATATTCGCTCGACCCGCACGCAGGGACTTAACCTCTGTCCCGCTCAGGACCAACCCAGCCTCAAACTTATCAAAGATCTCGTAGTCCCTGGCTGCCTTTTTATTAGTAGCAATCACTTTCATAAGAATTTTCTTTTAAATATTAAAACATATACCGACGGTAAAATCAATAATTTTATTAATCATAAATATAACTCAAAGTTGAAATCTCAAAAGTCAAATCTACAGCTTAAAACTTAAAACCTAAGAATGAAGAATGGAGCATGGAGAATGGAGGAATTTTTTAAAAAATTCTTCATGCTTCATCCTCCATCCTCCATGCTTATTACAAAAGTTCTTTCCATCCTATTCAAAGGCCTCTACGGTTACTATCGTATTATTCCTCTTTCTTACACTTAATAACAGATCCTTTATATCTCTTGTCAAATGAGGAGAAATCTGCTTATGTAAGAATATATCTATGTTGAAATAAAAATAGTCTCTCTTTTTTTTCTCGACAGGTACATATGGTCCGAGGATCCTTGCATCCCTATTCTCCAGCAATTCTGATAATCTATTCGACAACTCAGCCGCAAACTCTTTTGCCCTATTCAGACGTCTATCCCTGACCGATACTACAACTACCTTTCCATAGGGCGGCAGACCCAGATCCCTGCGTATCTCATTATCCTTTTTCACGGCATATCCCTCGTCAGCCAGCCACTCAAACCTCGTCCTGATAAATAATTTATCCCTGGTCTTCCAGGACGCGGAGGCAATAAAGTCAAGGGCAAGATTCAGGGAATAAAATATATCCAGGGCAAGTATCTTATCTATCCCCAATAACAAGGCGCAGGAAAACTCCGAACACAGGCCCTGCCACCTGTTAAAGATATAGACCCCTGGAGCAGTGACCTGGGACGAGTTCACAAACACATTCATCCCCCTCAACCTATCTCTGATAATCTTCGCCCAGCGCTCTGCTCCCATAGAGGAAAGGCGCACAGAAATAGAACTGCATTGCATACACTTTCCCTGCCACTCTATGGTCTGGCCGCAGGATGGGCAATAGAGCGACTGTCTTTTATCCACGAACACCAGGCTATATGGCCTATCGCACCTCGTACAGGATTGGACTGTCTTACAGGAGGAACACCTAAGCATTCGGGCATATCCAGAACCAAACATAAATATAGCGCAGCGCTCTCCTTTGGCAACCCTCTTTCGAAAGTCCTCTTCCACAAACACGGGCAGGAGCTTGTGCTCCTTAGACTGTATTGCATACACAGAGACAGATTCCCTGCGTCTTGCCATATTTTTATAGATCTGTGAGCCGTTTACATCCGCACGCATAGAAAGGACGCGATTCAGATCATACTTTGGGGTAACCTCCTGCCTATAGATGTCCATCCAGGCATCCTCTAAAAATATCACTTCATCCTTTAGTAAAGGGAAAAACCCCAGATGCCTGGTCCCTACTACCAATACAGGTCCTCTATTAAGTGCCTCTGTTATCTCTTTCAGGGCTACCATTGTGGAATCGTGGGTAAATAGGAAGACCGGAATATTTATTTTATCTCCAATCCATTCACGCAGCTCTCTGGCCCTGTAAATAGAATCCACTATCCAGAGATAGATTCTGAAGTTCTGTTTTGATATCTGGTCCAATACGAATCTATGGAAATGACAAGCGTCACCATACACAGATTCCACAGAACCATTATGAAGTCTATGACATAACCTCAATGCCTCATCTATGGAAAATGGAATAGGTCTCTTTTGCCTGAGCACCCTAGGGAGGGCAGAGACACACATCTCTCCCCAGGAGACAAACACAGAATCCGATACCGACCTTAGGAATTCAATATCAAGACTTGAAAACCACCTATTTTCCACTAAATCGAGTACCTTAAGGACAGGTTTCAATGAGGGCATATCAAGCCTGCGTTGATCAATACGATATGAGTCGACGACAATGGCAAGCCTCTTTTTACCCGTAAAATCAACTACGACACGCTGGCCTGTCTGCAATTCCTGGGAGGAGATATATGAAAATGATTGATCCACAGGTACGTCGACAAGCAGATCCACAACAAAATCCAACTGGTCAACTCCCACCACTACCGCACAGTCCTAAAGGAGAGATTTTAATCCCATAACATCCAACATATCGTATAGGCCTTTTACCTCTTCTTTTATAAACTTTGCAGCCATTACTGCTCCCCTGGCAAAGGCAAAGCGAGAGGACGCCTTATGAGATAGTTCTATCCTCTCTCCCTCTATTCCAAACATCACTGTATGCTCACCTACAATATCAGCGCACCTCAATGCATGCATGCCCACCTCACCCTGTCTGCGCGGACCTGTCAGTCCTCGTCGTCCATAGACAAGGTCATCATCCGACAGGGATCGAACATGCTTGATAATTTCCCACAGTTTCATAGCCGTACCCGAGGGGGCATCTTTCTTAAAATGATGGTGCGCCTCTATTATCTCTATTTCATAATTATCCGGCAACACGCTCACTGCAAGTTGTACGAGGACAAACAATAGATTTACACCAAGGGACATATTTGGCGAAAAAACCACCCCTATCGAATCAGCCGCGGCCTCTATCTTTTTTTTCTCATCCTCAGAAAATCCAGTAGTTCCAATTACTATGCCCTTGCCGCGCCTGACCACTTCCGGTAGTACAGACATAGTAACCTCGGGCATAGTAAAATCTATTACCACATCAACCTCTGGCAGGCCATATGGAAAGGACTCTACTTTTACATCAAACCCCAGCCCGAGTTCCTGTCCAGACTTTCCTATAAACTCACTGGATGGACGCTCCCAGAGCGCCGCAACCTCAACACTTTCATCCTGAGAACAGATCTCACTAATGGCCCTACCCATTCGACCACAGGCACCAAGGATCCCAACCTTTACCATAACTTCCTCCTCTTACTCTAAAATATTTAACCCGGATTATGCATTAGGATATCTTTTTCTTTCATCGCCTTGTTAATCAAACACATCTTTTCTCATCTAAAAATAACTCAAATCTCAAAAGTCAAATCCACAACTTAAATCTTAAGGATGAAGAATGGAGCATGGAGAATGAAGAATAAAACCACCATTTCGCATTGCTTCTTTAAACCAAAAAATCCACTGCCTCCATTCTCCGTTCTCCGTTCTCC
>JALVWL010000052.1 GCA_027034965.1 Candidatus Omnitrophota bacterium | reverse complement strand
AACTTATTCCTAACAGCGCCATAACCCCAATCCCTATCTTCTTCCATATCTTACGCATACACCTTCTCCTTTCATCTAAAAATCTTCGGGAAAAACATTCCAACTCGTGATTGGTAATCCTCGTATTCAGGGAATCTATCCACAAGCAATGCCTCTTCCTGCCTTGCCCGGTAATACATCATTGGAATAAAAATAAAGGTATTGAGCAAAAACCCAATCCAGTTGGCATATACGAAAGATGCGCCGTAAAACATCCATATCAAAGACGCGTACAATGGATGGCGCACAATACTGTATATCCCGCCTGTTACCAGCGAATGGTCGCTGTATATCTTTATGTGGTCAGACCACCTTTTGCCAAGATGTATCCTTCCTAATATATTTACAACAGCGCCCAAGGCCAAAAGAGATGCGCCTATAGTACACAATACAGCATATACATATCCTGGCAACAAGACTACCCCTACCCGCATAACAATAACAATATAAAAAACGAAAAAGAACAAAAACATCGTCACAGTCGCAACAATGGATCTTTTCTCTACAACTGAATCCTGCCTCGCATTAAACCTCACAAAATCCCACACAACCGCTGCTATCACCGCGATTGTGCTGGCCATACATATAATTCTTGCCGCAATATAAATGGCCTTCACCCCTGCTCCCTGTTTAGCGTCCACGCTATTACACTATTCTTTTAATTTGCGTATATACATCTTTTCTATGGCCTACAGTCAAAACCATGACATAAATTTCCTTACGATTTGTTCTGTATATTATGCGGTAATTACCAGATCTATAAGAAGACAGGCCTTTTAACTCATGGGTAAGGCGTTTGCCTATATCGGGATTTTCTGCTATCCTTTCAATGGCATCTTTTACCTGGCGCTGCTTTTTGGCGGAAAGCTTTTTTATAGCGGATACCGCCTCTTTTGCGTAAAAGATCTTATACATCTCCAAAAACGTCCTGGTGAGAATAAATATTGCCCTCTTTAATATCCTCTTCTGCCCGCAAAATAGATTGAAGCAATTTCTTATCTGCCTTTACCTCCAAGGTTTCCAACTCTTCGGGGGAAAGCATCACAGCCTCTGGCCTGCCGTTTCGGGTGATAATCAAATGTTTCTTCATCTTTGATACCTTTTTTACTAATTCAGATAACCTTCCTCTAACTTCTGATATGGGCATTATATAATCCATAATTTTTCACCTCCAACGAAATTGTACAACATTTTGTACAATATATCAACCTACTTTTGCTCTCACCCCCCTGCTTATTCCTTCCCTATACAACATATTATACATTGAAAACGGTATTCGCTTAAAATCCTGCGTAATAATATGCACACATTCTTTCTGGGCTGATTTTATATCAAAATTATATTTATCCAGGAAAGAGGTTATTGTCAGGCGAAAGATATGTTCATTGACATAGTCTATCTTCTTTGGCTTTGGCCATAGAAGGAAATCCCTTGGCAGAAAGGAAAATACTTTGATCAGAAAGCCTTCACTGATCTTTGGCCCACCGCAATTGCACACAAACCCCCTTTTCAATATACGCTCTAGGTCAAAGGCAAAGGTATTGTCTATATCCTCTAAATAATCTTCGACACTCAGCATATCAGCGACTGAAAAAATATTGCCTTGCGCATCCTTAAACAAAAACGAAACAGCCACACGCTCGACATTGCAGGGAAGCGGCAGGATATCCCCCTGTTTAAAGACATCCGGCATCGTAGAATAAATATTCTCAATCACACCAGAAAGGGTAACCCTGTTTAGCCTTTCCACTTCTGCTATTCTCCCTGAATAACAGATAGGCTGGATATTTACTCCCCGAATAAACTTCTCCCTTATTGCAAATTCAATAACATCCTTTATCTCATTCTCATTAACTCCCCTTGCAACAGTCATCACCAATGTTATTGGCACCCGCGCCTCCTGCAGGTTTCTTATCGCCTGCATCTTTTCAGCTAATAAATTCCTTCCTCTCAAAAACTCGCTCGCCTTTGCGCTGAAACCATCAAACTGCAGATATACCTCAAACCCGCCGTTTCTTGCTATTTCTCCCAATGCATTGGCAAAAGAAGGCTCTCGGACAATCCTTAGGCCATTTGTATTGAGCATCACGTAATTAACCCTCATTGCCTTTATGCCGCAGATAATCTCCAGTATATTCGGATGCAGAGTCGGCTCGCCGCCGCTTATCTGGACGATCTCTGCCTTGCCCCCCTCTGCTTCAACAAAGAACCGCGCCATCTCTAATGCCTTGGGCGCTGAAAGAAAATTGCTCTTTCTTTTAGACGATGCATAACACACAGGGCAACCTAAATCGCAAGCGTCGGTTACCTCGATAATACCTATACAGCTGTGCTGTTCGTGCTCTGGGCAAAGTCCGCAATCAAACGGACATCCCCTTTTCCTCTCTGTCTGCGGCAGAATACGATTACCGGGCTTATTGTATTTGCGCCTCTGTAGCCAATATGGCAGGTATTCCTCAAGCACATCTATCTGCTCACCGCATTCAGGGCAGTGACGCAACAGATATGCCTTATTATCTTTCAGGATAACCTTGCCCGTCAGCCTTTTCATACAATTCGGGCAGAGACAAACCGTTGCCTCGTGATATGTATAATCGCGCAATTCCTGCATATTAATCCCTTATCCCCTCCAAACCTTTCTGGACTCAAGTCTTGCATTCTTGAGCAGGATAGAGCCGGCAGGAATTATGGCGCCGTCTCCTACCTCTGCACCGGAAAGAATAACTGAATTGAGCCCCATAGTAACATTTTTGCCGATTTTCACCTTTTTCAGGACAAGGCCGCCCCTTTCAAAGGAATGGGCAATAACCGTTGAATGGCCGCCAATAACAGAATTATCACCTATCTCAAGCAGGCAAAAACCAGCACAGTATTTGGAATTTATCTGGACATTCTTTCCAAGCTTTGCGCCCATCAGGCGGTAAAAGAAATTGATTAATGGAGTAAGCAGCATAAAGTCCATAAACGTCGTTGAGATGAGCAATATAAGGGCATTGTAAACCATCCATTCTCCCTTCTCAAAACTTTACTTGTGGTTTTTAGTTTTGCGTTTTGAGTTTTTTAGTTGTTTTTCTTTGTCCCACAACGAGTTCCATTATATTACAAATTCCTATTGCATAGTTTGGGTTTATCTCTACCCAGACACAATTTTCTTGACAAGCGCCCCGTGGGTCAAGAAAATCTCTAAAAATTATGATATAATTTTTAAAGGAGGTGAGGATTATGCGAGAGGTATTTATTCATCGCGGTGAAAACGGTTACTGGATAGCAGAATGCCCGAGTCTTCCAGGATGCATCAGTCAGGGCAAAACAAAAGAAGAAGCCATATCAAATATAAAAGAAGCAATTGAAGGCTATATTCTGGCCCTACAAGAGGATAACTTACCAATTCCTGAAGAACACTTTGATTCATTCGTAATAGCCATATGAAAAAGCTGCCCATAATATCAGGCAAGGAATGTGTAACGGCCCTATGCAAGGCGGGTTTTTATTTTAAACGCCAGCATGGAAGTCATATAATACTCCGCAGAGATAAACCTTTTACTCAACTGGTCGTCCCAAACCACCGAGAACTTGACAAAGGAACATTGCGCGCAATCATTCGCCAAGCAGACTTAACAGTAGAAGAATTTATAAATCTCCTATAACCAAATATGCTGTTCAAATACCTTAAAGGATACCCCAACTCTGACAGGCAAACGGCTTAAAAGAATCCTTCCATTTTAAATAAAACTCAAATCTCAAAAGTCAAATCCACAACTTAAAACTTAAGCATGAAGGATGGAGCATGGAGAATGAAGGAAATTTTTTATTAAGAA
>JALVWL010000051.1 GCA_027034965.1 Candidatus Omnitrophota bacterium | reverse complement strand
ACATATGCAAGATAGTCTTGTATAAGCCTATTTCTCTCTCCCTTTGGGAGTTCCGGGAATCCAAAGCGTAAGACATCGTCAAGCTGTTTGCCTATCTTCATAATCGGATTAAGATAAGAATGAGGCTGCTGAAACACAATCCCTATTCCCCTGCCACGGATAGCAGAAAAGTCAGAGACAGAGGCAAGGGCTTTGCCTTTAAAAATTATCTCGCCACTCCACTTAGCATTCTCAGGCAGCAGGCCCATAATAGCAAGGGCAATAGTTGTCTTGCCAATGCCAGACGGCCCAAGCAGGGCAAGCCGATCATTAGCACATACAGAAAAACTCACCGGCCCTATGAATGCAGCCTTCCCTTTTTTTTGCCTATACGTAACTGATAGGCCATTTACCACCAAAAACTTCCCCTTCATCATAGAAGGCATTATATCGCAAATACTGCCTATATTTCAAAGAGCGAATTCAAAATCACTCAATACCGTTATCCCGGATTATGCATTAGAATTCTTTATCTTCCATCGCTTGGTTAATCAACTCTCTATTTTCTCATCCAAATAAAACTCAAATCTAAAATCTCAAAAGTCAAATCCACAGCTTAAAACTCAAATCTTAAGAATGGAGAATGAAGCATGGAGAATGAAGGATAAAACCAGCATTTCGCATTATTTCTTTAAATCAAAAAACCCACTGCCTTCATTCTTCCTTCTCCGTTCTCCCTTCTTAATAATCAAGGATGAAGGATGGAGCATGGAGAATGAAGGAAATTTTTTATTAAGAAAGAAAAATATCCCAGCAAATAAAAATCCTTCATGCTTCATTCTCCCTTCTCTATCCTCAAAACTTGCGTTGTGGTTTTTAGTTTTGCGTTTTTAGTTTTTAGTTATTTTCTTTGTCCCACAATGGCTTTCATTATATCACAAATTCCTATTGCATAATTTGAGATTATACAGAAGGCAGGCGCCAGGAGTAACGCTCTTCAACGAGCCTCCTAGCTGATTCTGCAATTTCCTTGCGCAACTCAATATCATGGTATAATCTTTCAATCGCACCTGCAAAACCAGAAGGGCTATCTTCTATCAGGATATTTGAGCCATTGTTATATCCTATACCCTCTGCTCCAAGCGAGGTAGAGACTACCACCCTGCCCGCAGACATAGATTCAAGTATCTTAAGACGACTACCGCCCCCTATCCTCAGTGGAACAATAGAAAGTATCGAGTCGTATAGATAAGGACGAACATCTGCCACACTTCCAGTCACAACCACCTTATCACCAGAAAGGGCCAGGATCCTACTGGAGGGATTCCTCCCAACGATATATAGGCTAATCTCAGGTATACGCCTTGAAACCAAAGGCCAGATCTCTTTTACAAAGTAGAGGACAGCGTCCTCATTGGGGAACCAATCCATAGAACCAATGAATACTATCCCTTTCTCCTCGCCAGTGTAAGGCCTGTACTCAAAGAATTCAAGATCAACCCCGTTTGGCACAACAATAGCATCCACGCCAAATTCTTCCAAAAGAATAGTCCTATCCTCCTCTGAGACCACCCACACTTCATCTACCTTCCGGCAGACATCCCTCTCTAAGGCCTTAATCAAAGTCTTCTCCCGCATTAGCAATAGTCGTCTAAACAGAGAGGGATCTCTCCTGGAGGCCCTATCGGCTATGACGTACTCCACATTGTGTTCATCAAGCCGTACATAACTATGTGGTGAAGCCTCTCGCAAGATTTCCACATATTGTCCCATATGCAGGTGGTCACAATGGATAATCGGATACCTGTTGTCCTTCAGCAATCGAGTGAAGAGAGAGACAAAATCAGAGGAAATATATCTTTGATAACTAATCGGGTGGTCCCTTAGGAGTGCATTAGCAATTATAGAGAAAAAATTTTCTCCTCTGCTTACCCCATAACAACGGATATCGAGTCTCTCCTCTAATTTTTTGGCGGCCACTTTATCTTGCTCGGAAAAGAAAAAACTCAACACATCAACACGATGGTTTTGGCTCAACAGGCGCAGGATGTGGTAGGTCCTTATCTTTCCGCCTGTATCCAATGGATAAGGAATACGAGGGCTCAAAAAAAGCAACCTATCAGTCTCCAAGCCTGCTTCTCCCTTTATCTCGCCATAAACCCGGTATCTCTTCTCCACAATACGGACAACGTCCATCCTTAATACGATTGAACAGTATCTTATACCCTATCCGGCGAATCAATATCTGCCCACATCTGGGGCAATAGGTGTTTTCATACCTGTGTCCCGGGACATTCCCTATATAAACAAATCTTATCCCTGCCTTATGGGCTATATCTACACATTCCTCCAAAGTCTTTATTGGAGTCGGAGGGACATTCGTCAGCTTATGGTTTGGATAGAACCTGGAGAAGTGTAGTGGTACATCCCTGCCAAGGTTCTGGACAATCCATCTGCACATCTTCTCTACCATATCCGGAGAGTCATTGAACCCTGGTATAACCAGATTGGTTATCTCAAGCCAGGTCCCAGAATCCTTTATTATCTTAAGGGTCTGGAGCACGGGTTCTAAGGAGGCCATTAATCCCATCTCATTATAGAACTCTTCTGAAAAACCCTTCAGGTCAACGTTTACCGCATCTATATAAGGTAAAAGCTGCTCCAATGGCTCGGGATTTATATACCCACAGGTATGCATCCCATTAAACATACCCGCCTTCTTTACAAGGACGGCCGTATCATACATATACTCGTAGAATACAGTCGGTTCAGTATAGGTATAGACACCCACCTGCTATTGTATTCCTCAGAAAGCCTTATTATCTCTTCAGGGGATAACCTATAACCCATTACCTCATCAGGACGGGCCTGAGAAATCTGCCAATTCTGACAAAACAGACACCTCATATTACAACCAGCAACCGCTATGGAAAATGCCTTGGCAGCAGGCCATACATGAAAAAATGGTTTTTTCTCTATTGGATCGATATGAACTGCAACTGGATTCCCATACCCATAAGTATAAAGCTCTCCATCGATATTCTCCCTCACTCCACAAATACCCCTCTGACCTAGCGGGATAATGCAGCGGCGAGGGCAAAGCTGGCACTGTACCAGCTTATCTTCAAGCGCCTTCCAGAAGCGAGCCCTTTCCTTTGCAAGGATACTGTCCTGATCCCCCAACACCAACCAAGCAAAAAATACAAAGGAACACAAAAAAAATCGTTTGATCAAACCAACTCCTATCTTGAGCATCTTTCACTGCACTTTGTATTATCCCTCTATATTATCTTAACAGACCTAGAATACTCAGATCAATTTTTAGATAGAAAGACAAATATCATTGACAAAAATAAACTGGCCTTCAGTATATACAAGCAATTTCACGAAAGGAACGCATTAGGATCGCTAAAGTTATAAATTAAGAAGTATCACCTTTTCTTCATATAAGACCTATCGTAGTACTCACTATTATAGTAATCACATTTTAAACAAGAAGCCAATTTACTGGCAAACGAGCCCTGAATCTTTCCTCCACAAAGGGTACCCGCAACCCGTGCGCAGTGTTTCCCATGATCCGGATAAGCAGGACATATTCCCAATTCCTTTGCCCTCGATCCTCCTGCCTCTCGACCACATTTCTTAAACTCCCAACAATTCATCCCCTTCCCCTTTCCTTTACAAAGATCTTATCAAGCTATCTATTTTTCATTCTCCAACACAAAGTATACGCTTAAAATAGATATTTATCAACTTACGCTTCCTCTCACCAACCCACCACAAACCTTAATCCGCCAGGGGAGTTGGGCAGAGGTGTGGCATCTTCATCAGCCACTACAACCATATCGCCATCCTCCAGAGAGGCCTCCCCGGATAGGTAATAGCCGGCAAGCCCATTATGTATCCTCTTGCCTCCA
>JALVWL010000050.1:4368-16003 GCA_027034965.1 Candidatus Omnitrophota bacterium | reverse complement strand
ATAAATATAGACCACCACATTAGTAATACATTGTTCGGAGAGATAAATTGGGTTGATCCTGAAGCCTCTTCTGTCTCTGAGATGGTCTACCGCATATTTAAGATTGCGGATATGGAGATAAAGAAAAAGGAGGCCATCAATATCTATTCTGGAATAGTGAACGATACGGGCTGTTTCAGGTATCCGAATACCAAGTCCTTTACCCACCAGGCAGCCGCTGATCTCCTCAGCACTGGGATAGACGGTTATGCCATCTATCAGAAGATATATGAACACCGTAACTTCCGCCAGATAAAGGTCGTTGCAGAGACCCTTGCAACGATATCCTCTGCTATGAGGGGCAGGCTTATATGGATGATATATTCGCCGCTAGGGGTCAAAGATGGAAAGGCAGAATACGATATATCCGATGAGGTATTGAATATAGCCCGCCAGATCAAGGATGCAGAGGTGTTTCTCCTCTTTAAGCCTGCTGGTGAGGGCAGGGTGCGCATAAATTTCAGGTCAAGGGGCAAGGTAGATGTAAACTACATCGCCAAGATGTTTGGCGGCGGTGGTCATAGCACGGCCAGCGGTTGCAGTATCGATGGAGAAATGGATGAGGTGGTAAAGATGGTCGTAGAGACCATAAAACAGGAGATAAAGTATGTCTTTCCCTCTCTCAGGCATTCTTCTGGTAAACAAGCCTAAGGGGATGACGTCCCACGATGTAGTGGATGCAGCCAGAAAGGCCCTTGGTATTCGAAAGATAGGCCATGCAGGGACTCTTGATCCTATGGCGACCGGGCTTTTGATATTGCTGGTTGGCTCAGCAACCAAGCTCTCTAGCCGCTTTTCTGGTCTGGATAAGGACTACGAGGCAACAATGTGTCTGGGAAAGATAACCAGCACAGGCGATGCAGAGGGCAAGCTCTTGGAGGAGAGGCCAGTAGAGGTCTCGGAAGAAGAGGTAAGGGCTGTCTTTGAACGTTTTGTCGGCGAGATAGAACAGGTGCCTCCCATGGTCTCTGCAATAAGGCACAAGGGTAAGAGGCTTTATGAGCTTGCCAGGAAGGGAATCGTGGTGGAACGAAAGCCGCGCCGCGTTACCATATATAGGCTTGAGATAACCCGTCTAGATCTGCCTGAAATAGAGTTTTTTGTGAGCTGTTCGAAAGGTACATACATAAGAAAGCTATGCGAGGACATCGGTGAGGCACTGGGATGCGGTGCATATCAGTCAAGACTGCACAGGGTCAGGATAGGAGATTTCCATATAAGCGATGCCGTAAATGTGGAAGATATAAATGAAGATTCTGTACGGCCCCTCTATCTACAATAGGCCTGCGGTTGCCTGTCTTGGTATATTTGACGGCGTGCATATAGGACATAAATATCTCTTTCGTTTTGCCAGGCAAAATTGGCCAAAATACACTACCCTGGCGATTAGTTTCCATCCCCATCCCGTGGATGTGCTGACCGGTTCCCATATGCCCTTGATACTACCACTGGATAGGCGCATCCAGTGGATAAGACGATGCGCTATAGAGCCTGTTATTCTGGAATTTTCCAGGGAATTGGCGCAGATGACAGCGCGCGAATTTGTCTCAGAGGCAAGAGATATTTTTAGGGTTGAGAGATTTGTGGTGGGCCAGGGCTTTGTCTTGGGAAAGGACCAGCTCAGAGGCGAATTTCTAGATGAATTCGTCTGTCTTGAGCCCAGGTATTACGATGGTATGGCGATATCTTCGACCAGGATTCGTCAGGCATTGATGGATGGCAATATATATTCTGCGCGTAGGATGCTTGGGTATTATCCCAGGCTCTGGGGGACGGTAATAAAGGGCGATGGAATGGGGAGGAAGATAGGCTTTCCAACTGCAAATCTGCTGCTGGACTCTGATTGTCTGTTGAGAGATGGTGTCTATGCAGTCTCAGTGCGCTCTGGCAGGGGCAGATACAAAGGGGTTATGCATATCGGTCCGCGGCCCACTGTTGGATCCCTGGAACGCAGGGTTGAAATTCATATACTAGGCTTTAAAGGAGTATTGTATAATAAAAGATTAGAGGTCATAGTAAGGGAATTTTTGAGGGAGGGTGAGCATTTTCCCTCTATTTCAGAACTAAGAGAGGCTATAAGAGGTGATATTGAAAGGGCTTCTGCCGTATTTAGGTGATAGGGTCTTTGATGTGGCCCTTGCTATATCGATTTTATTCCATCTACTGATATTATTGGAACTGCCCCAGATCAGACCAAGACTGGACAGCGTTCCGAAACTTATCTACCGGCCTTCTGGTGCCCTGGATGATACCAAGTCTGTACCCGTTCCACAATACCAACCGCCTCCGTCTATGTCTAAAGATAATATGAAACTCAGGCGTGAAAGGTTCGAGGAGACAGGCATTGGGGACGATTTTAAGCCGACCAGTTTTTCAAACCAGAGGATAACCTCGACGATAGTGGAAGAGATAAAGAAGGCAGATATCCAGGATCCCAAGAAGATAGATGACGAACTCTTCAAAAAATTGATAGAGGTCCAGAACGTACCAGCAGACCCCAAGGTAAAGGCCTATTATCTCAACTATTATGATAAGATACGCCAACGCATTAGATATTATGCATTCAAGAGCTATAGTTCTTCTATGCCTTCAGGTGATGTGTTTATTACCTTTACACTAGACTACAAGGGCAAGTTATTAAATGCCGCGGTGATAAAGGAGCGTTCGAGCGCTGATTATGAGCTGTGTCAGTTGGCCCTTGAGAGCCTGAGTCGCGCTGCTCCCTTTGGAAAGTTCCCGCCCGAACTCGTACACGAACGCCTAAAATTTAATGTAGTGATATCGTTTAAGCGGAGATGACCAGCCTGGGGTTAGAAAAATCTCGGTGATTAGGTTGATTTATCCTATTGATGTGCTATGCTTTAAGCTGAGGGGAGGAGAAAGACGGATATGAATAATTGTTATTTATCCAAAGGGCGCCAGAAGGATGGCTTCACTCTGGCCGAGGTCATAATCAGTTCGGCACTTCTGTTTATGGTGATTGGGGGCGGAATCTACTCCTATATTGCCAATATGAGATTGGCGAGGGACCTGGCTAATAAGGAAAAGGCCTGGTTGATAGCCGAGCAAGAGATGGAGTGGATCAAGAGTATGGACTTTACAAAAGTAAGGTCTAATGTCTCTACGACAAATGGGTTTAAGTATTCCTACCATTTTGTTGGTATAGACAGCAATGGCAACCCTATCCGTGGGATAGATGCTATAGATACCTGGATTTCAGACAAGGCATCCTTCCCTCGTAAATCTGAAAAGACAATGTTTGATCCAATGGGGATAGAGGAGGGATGGGTATATGTATATATGTATCCAATAGAGACGACTCTGGGAAAGAAAAAATGGGGGATAGATGTGAGGATTGCGGTTTCCTGGAAGTCTCAGGGTAGGATATTTGGCAGCTGGGATAATAATGCCGATGGTACCTGCGATACATCAGAGGGCTGTGAGTTTTGGCACTCTAAAAAGGTGTTTAAATCGGATGTGGTATTGGAGGGTAGTGTATGCGATCTATTTTAGCTGCCCAGAGGGTGATGGGGAAAAAGGGTTTTACTCTGGTTGAGGTAATGGCCAGTGTAGGGATTATCTCTATGGCCATGCTGGCAGTGGCAGGTTTCTTATTCTTCCTGAGCAGGTCATTTCTCGATGAGTTTAGTAATGCCAACAACCAAACCAGATTCAATATTGTTACAAAAACTATCTATAACGACCTTGTTCATACCGTCAAGCGCGATCCAGTAGACAGGGTCTTTTTCCCGATAAAGGAGTTAGGAAGCGATGGCAAGGAACTTGTATATCAGGTCTTAACACCCTGCGAAGGCTCATCCAGTGTATATGACCCTGAGGGTGAGAAGAACCTGTGCTATGGAAACGGATTTAGCAGGGGCACATATATCAGATGGTGGTTGGATGATGCTAATAATCTCCACAAACAGATATGGAATGGTGAGCCAGGGAACGGTGGACAGCTTCAGAGCGATTCAATTATGGCCAGAAATGTGGATTTCTTTGTCTCTGGTGTAGACAATGAAGGCAATCAGGACAATGCCAAATATGTCGGTATAATGGTCAGGCTAACCAATCTAGATTCAAATATATCTGAGACCGTATATGTAAGGTTACGGGGGGTTTAGAGATGTTTATGTGTATGCGAGATAAAAACCAAGATGGGTCTATTCTCCTGGCCCTGGCCTTTGTGGTTATGCTAATAGTGGGGATAGTAACAACGGTGTTGTTCAATCTAAATATGGTGAACAAATCGAGCCTTGACAGCAGCAGGGATGCGACTATTGCCCTCTATAAGGCAGAACAAGGGCTGATATATGCCTATACAGAGTTGCAAGAACACAACCTGAACTGGACAACACATACTATGGACAGCCAGACAGGATTACTTACGCCCAATACCGTACACCCAACCGTAACTGTTTCAGGGGCATCCTTTAGTCAGGATGGAGATTATCTGCCATTTGGGACAGAGGATGTGCGTGTCAGGGTCTACAAAGATGAGAATGGAACTATCTGGCAGGTCGCTAGGGCAGAACATAATGGTGCGATAAAGGTAATAAGGGCAAGTATGATAAGCGGCAATCTATTGGAGTTTATGTTCTTTTATAATCAGAAGCATACATTTAATGGAATAAATATAGATGGTAAGGGAATAGGGAAGATATATGTGAATGGTGATATAAAATTTTATCACTGGAGTGGAAGTGAGTTCAAAGATATAGCCATGCTCAGTACGAATGCTGATGGAGCATTTAGGACAGAGTACCAGTCCAAGCTGCCCCCGTATGCATGGGATATGGGGAAAAAAATCAAAAATGGCTACTTAAAGGCGATGAAATATATTTACAGTAATAAGTCGAAAGTTGATGCCTGGTATGACAAAAACGAAGGGGCGATAGACGGCTGGGCGCTTCTGCCTATGTCTAAGAGTGAATTAGGGGGCAGGGATTTTGATCGGGACTATTACTATGGTGCAGATGGCGCACGTTTTGCTTATGATCCTGTCAGATACCTGCGAGCCATTCCTGCCTATTCTATTACCTCTAACGTTAAATTTACCTTTACGGATGCAACTCAGGATACCGGCTATATCGACTTAAATGGTGCATCAGAGGTTAATATAGATCTGCCTCTACGACTCTTCGATTCTTCAGGTCAACCCTTAGATTATAACGTTGATCAGTATATGCAGTGGCTTGTGTGGGAACGCTATTATGAAAATCGTTTTGGAGAAAATCTAACAAGAGATGCAGATGAAATAGGGGAAAAGCCAGTCAAATTTGTCCGGCTCTATAAGGATCTTGGCAATGGGAAGTACAGGATAGTATCTGACCCCAGGAAGGCAGACTATGCCCAGGTCTTTGATATGGAGGATACGGCTGCAAATGGAACAACACAGATAGAGATGAACTATTGGGACAGGACAGCAGGGGAGTGGAAGACAAAGACCATTCCAGTAAAGGAGGATGTGGATGTCAAATATAAAGGACAACTCTATCACTATGATGTTTCCTCAGAGGAATTTTGGTGGAAGGACAAAATCGAGAATACAGACCTTAGCACCTATAAGTTTACCAAGGAACAGGCCATTGACTTTAATGACCCAAAGATACAAGACTATATAAAGAAGGGGTTTGTGCGTAATGATGGGAATCCAGATGACCCTGAGAAGGGAAGCTTCAATGCCCTGGATACGAGCTATCAGTTCCAGGCCCTTAGGTTTAAGGACTGGCTGGAAGGAAAATACACGGCACCTGCAGGAGAAAAGGGGACAAACACAGTAGATGTCTCTTCGATTATAAAGACAGGAGTAAACGGTGCGATCGATAGGGTTCCGATCTCACTCAATGATGCATTATTGCCAGAGGCAAGGCAAAACGGGGTATGGATAGGCTATGAGGGGGATGATAGCAATGGCTATCACCTGGTAGTCTATATAAACGGTGAGAAGAAGTATGATGAGTCCAGTGAAGAGGGCCTGCCTGACTGGCTCTCCCAGAAACATATGATATTTAGTAATGAACTTCATTATACTAATGTAGTAGATGGCCATCCTACGAATTATACAGCACGAATAAAGCAGGGCGATGTCCTCACTATAGATGTCCAGGCCTTTACCCAGGATGAATATGTCAAGGACAGCAGCGGTCTTGTCTGGATAGACTATAGGAATCCCCAGACGGACACCAGCCGTTATTACAAAAAGGCAGTAAGGCTTGTGAATGGTGGGGATATTGATCTCGAGAGTGGGCTGACAGTAGTAAGTGTGCAGTCAGTAATGATACAGGATGACTTCAATGCCGATCCATTGGACGGAGAAGAGAGCCCACCGCCCTGTGCCATTATAACAGATGGATACCTCTATTTCCTCAGCAAAGGCTTTGACCCTGATCAACACAATTTTGTCCCTAGCTTTTTCGAACCAATCCTTCCCTATGGAGATGTTACTGAATACCTTACTGACGTACTGGGTGACGACTACTGGCCTGCTGAAGACGACCCGCAGAAGGGGCAGAAATTACAAGCCATTAAAAATGCGTTATTGAATTTTTATAACAATCTTCCTGCTGATATGCAGGCATATGGGGCTCCTCCCATGGATAAATTATCCGAGATTACGAATAACCTGGATCTTGAAGGCAAACCAGAGCAACTCAACAATCGTATCGTTCAATACTTTAAGGATGCCCATGACCCAAGGTGTACTGGATCTGATTGTATGCTCAGTGGACCGCTCCCTGCCCAGTATGACCCAGACGATACAGTGGAGATAAACGCGGCCATTGTAAGGAATGAGACCGTGCCTGATTATCCCTATGGGCTTGAGACCTGGAGGTGGAAGAATGGGGATGATTGGGTAGGGGGAGGAGAACCCTCTATAGTGATTAGGGGCTCCTTTCCACGGGTAATGGATACTGAAAACAACGATGTACGCTGGTCGGATGTGTATAGTAAATATAATTTTTATCTCTCACTTAGCAAATCAGACTGGCACGGAATAGAGGGGCAATTTATCCCCCAAAGAGATGTTACCTGGGAGCCATTTAGATTCAACAAGACCCCGCCCGGCCATCTAAATTACATTGGTACTACTGCCTATTTTATAGAGAAGGACCCCTCTATGTTCGATAGGCATCCTATATAGTCTTTGGCCTGGGTTTGTGGTATAATCTTTCAGCTACTTGGATATTAGGTCTAAACAAATTTGGTATAGACAAAGCAAATCGAAAAATCGTAGATAATAAAAAAGAGAGATGGAGAAAAAGATTTTACCTTCATTCTCCATCCTCCATTCTTAACTTTTGATAATACGGGAGGGATAAGATGCATTTAAGGTGGGGGGCATTAGCGCTAGCGATTATAATACTATTCTTTTACGGATTTACAGCAAGGCCCAATCTATTTATTGGGTTTGACGGACCCAAGCCAGACCCTATAGTTCGGAATGGAGAGGTGGATGTCTCCTTTGAGGGCCAATTGGATTGGGACGATGGTATCAGGGGTAGAGCAGTAGACTTCTACTACAGGCAGGGATTTGTTTCTCTATCTGTACCTGAGGATTGGTTTGAGGATATTGAGACAAGCGGGCTTTCAATTGGCCTGTATGTCTTTTCTCGCGGCCTTAAAAAGGGCGATGTAATTCTATCATCTTCTCCACTAGAGATAAAGGCAGATGATGTGTTTCCAGATAGGCTTGCTGTAATTTTGCATCTTGAGGATGGGGATAGGGAGATTGTACGTATCCCTGTGGATATTCCTTAGATTTGATTGGTTCACTTGCTCGTGGGGTTTAAGGGTATGCGTGTAGTGGTGTATCTAAACGATAAGAAGGTGGTCGATAATGTCCTGTGGAATAACCGATTGTCTATGGACAAAGATCCAATAAGGGAGAAGATTTATTTAGGATCCTACCAAGGGAAGGTCTTTTATAACGGTAAGATAGACGAGTTCTGCATATTCACCAGTCTTCTCGATGATTATGAGGTAGCAGGATTACTGTGATAGAAACCCTAAAGAAGGAGGCTATTTATGGGATATAAGGTAGGAGTGGTTGGTGCTACAGGAATGGTCGGAAGGGAGATGCTAAAGGTACTGGAGCAAAGGGATTTTCCGGTTGATGAAATAAGGCTTCTTGCCTCTGAGAGGTCAAAGGGCAGGCGCCTTTCCTTTAAAGGCAAGGAGATAGAGGTTAAGGTCTTGTCTCCTGAGGGCTTTGATGGCCTTGACTTTGCCTTATTTAGCGCCGGCGGCTCCATCAGTAAGGAGTATGCACCGATTGCAGCAAAAAAGGGCGTTGTGGTTATAGACAACAGCAGTGCCTGGAGGATGGATCCAGATGTCCCACTGGTTGTGCCAGAGGTAAATCCAGAGGATGCCTTCAAACACAAAGGAATAATCGCAAATCCAAATTGTTCTACTATACAGATGGTTGTTGTACTCAAGCCCCTGGCCGATAGGTATGGGATAAGGCGCGTTGTTGTTGCTACCTATCAGTCTGTCTCTGGGTGGGGCAAGGCAGCGGTTGATCAGTTGTGGGAGGAATTGAGCTTTATTCTGGAGAATTGTGATAGGTGCTCGGCAGAGGAATTAAAAAATAGACTGCGGTCTGCAGAGGGACTATCCAGGGTCCTGGCCCATCCTATTGCCTTCAATGTCCTGCCCCATATAGATGTATTCTATGATGAGGGCTATACAAAGGAAGAATGGAAGATGATAAACGAGACAAAAAAGATTATGCACCTGCCTGATATAGAAGTCAGCCCTACCTGTGTGAGGGTTCCTGTATTAAAGGCACATAGCGAGGCGGTCAATGTTGAATTAAAGGAAAGCTTTTCCTCTCTCGATGAGATAAGGCAGGTGCTTTCCTCTGCCAAGGGAGTAAGGGTCTTGGATGAACCGGATAAGGATGCCTATCCCCTGGCACTGGATGCGGCCGGTGAGGATGATGTGTTCGTGGGCAGGATAAGGCGAGACCTTACTGTTGAAAACGGGTTGAATCTCTGGATAGTCGCAGACAACCTACGCAAGGGCGCGGCATTAAATGCCGTTCAGATAGCCGAGCTATTAATAAGGGCTTAATCCTGATATGTGGGTGGAGACCATAAAACCCATTGCTACTTGGGTACTCTTTTCTGTTGGTTTGCCTTATCTTCTAGGGGCTGTTCCTTTTGGCTACATCCTGGTAAGGTTAAAACTTGGCAAGGATATCCGAGAGCTTGGGAGCGGGAACATAGGCGCCACAAACGTAGCAAGGGTATTGAACAGCAGGCTTTGGGGCAGGGTTATCCTTCTTTTAGATATCTTGAAAGGGCTGATAGCAGTTGTCCTTGCTGGTAGATTTATTCCAGGAAACAGTCTCGCGATTATATCGGCGGCCGTGTTTGCTATAATCGGGCATATCCTGCCTATCTATATCGGTTTTAGAGGTGGTAAGGGCGTTGCGACGGCAATAGGTGTGTTGTTGGGGGTTTCTACCTTTTATCACAATCTATTTTTTATCCTGGCCTCAGGACTTATCCTCTGGTTGATTTTCTACCAGTTGACGGGCTTTGTATCTATTGCCTCTATCTCTATGGCACTTGCCCTGTTTTTGGGTTCGATATTTTTTATAGAAGATCTGGCGATAAAGATAATGGGTGTTATAATAGGTATCTTGGTCCTCTATAGGCATAGAGAGAATATAAGAAGGTTATTGCAAGGAGAAGAAAAGAAGACAAGGTTGTAAGGAGAATATTGTGTATGGATAATATTGATAAGGTTGTCTCAGATATAAAAGAGGGCAAGATAGTTATTGTCGTGGATGACGAAGACAGAGAGAATGAAGGGGATCTGATAGTTGCCGGTGTATATGCAACGCCTGAGAAGATAAACTTCATGGCAAAGGAGGGCCGAGGCCTGATTTGTGTGCCTATGACCGAGGAAAGGCTCAAGGCCCTGGATATTCCCATACTTTCTTCTCCCGATTCTACGCGCGACCAATTCGCAACGGCCTGGGCGATGTCCGTCGATGCGGCAGTCGGCATAACGACCGGAATATCCGCACATGATAGGGCCAGGACTATAGAGGTGTTGTGTTCGCCTGATTCGCGTCCAGAGGACCTGGTACGGCCTGGGCATATATTTCCACTTAGGGCAGTAAATGGTGGAGTGTTGGTGCGGGCAGGGCATACTGAGGCGGCAATAGACCTGATGAAACTGGCAGGGCTTGAACCCGTAGCGGTTATATGTGAGATTATGAATGAGGATGGCTCTATGGCACGCCTGCCCGACCTTGAAAGGTTCGCCAGCAGACATAACCTCTCTATGTGTTCAGTAGCGGACATCATAGAATACAGGCGCAGGACTGAACGGCTTATAGAGAGAATTGCCGATGCCAGGATGCCTACTGATTTTGGGGAGTTTAATGTAGCCATATTCCGTAGTCTTATTGACGGACAGGAGCACCTGGCCATCTGGAAGGGGAGTTGGTCTACAGATGAACCAGTGCTGGTAAGGGTCCACTCCCAGTGTATGACCGGTGATATCTTTCATTCTCGCAGGTGCGATTGCGGTGAACAGCTCCATGCGGCAATGCAGAGAATAAATAGCGAAGGCAAGGGCGTCATCCTGTATATGTCCCAAGAGGGACGCGGAATAGGGCTTGCCAATAAGATAAAGGCCTATCACCTACAGGATAAGGGTATGGATACGGTTGATGCAAATATTGCGCTGGGATTTCCGGCGGATCTGAGGGAATACGGCATTGGGGCCCAGATATTGAAGGAGCTGGGAATAAGGAAGATACGTCTTATGACGAATAATCCCCGAAAGATAGTAGGTCTGCAGGGATATGACCTCGAGATAGTGGAACGAGTACCGATAATTGTCGGCAAGAAGAGGGAAAACGAGTTCTATCTGGAGACAAAGAAGAAAAAAATGGGTCATCTGCTAGATGAGTAGGGTTTTTCTCGGACTCGGCAGCAATCTCGGCAATCGCCAGGAAAATATAAATGCCGCTCTTAGATTGATAAATCAGCTTCCTTTTACCTCCCTGGCGGGTGTGTCTGACTTCTATTATAATCCCCCTATGTATGGTGCGGTATATGAGTTTGTAAACGCAGTCTGCCTTATTTATACATTGCTTTCACCTCAAAGACTCTTGCTGGAATTAAAGCAAATAGAGAAGAGGTTAGGGAGGAAAAGTAAGGGCCAGAATCTACCACGTACTATCGATATAGACATACTTATCTACGACGATATAGCTATAGACTCACCTGATCTTAAGATACCTCATCCAGGGATAAAGGAACGTGACTTTGTGCTTCAACCTATGCGCCAATTATGCGAGAAATTCTTTCTGAAAGGGATAGTTCCATTATATAATGAGCTATAAGCTCAGGGCCTATGAGATGTAATCGAAAATTAGGCTGTTAGATTTGGTGGGAGAAGGGATGATTATGTCCTTTTTTATTCCAGATTATGCAATAGGGATTTGTGATATAATGGAACCCGTTGTGGGACAATAGGAAAAGCTGAAAAATAAGAATTCGCCATGTGGTTAAACTAAAAACTAAAAACCACAACACAAGTTTTGAGGATGGAGAAGGGAGAAGGA
>JALVWL010000050.1:0-4358 GCA_027034965.1 Candidatus Omnitrophota bacterium | reverse complement strand
TATTTACTGAGATATGTTTCATTCTTAATAAAAAATTTCCTTCATTCTCCATGCTCCATTCTTCATTCTTAAGATTTAAGTTTTAAGCTGTAGATTTGACTTTTGAGATTTTAGATTTGAGTTTTATTTGGATAAGGAAAGAGATGTTTGATCAACAATCACTAGAAGGTAAAGTATTCTAATACACGATCCGGGTTTATGTTAGATCCAAATCAGGAGGGATGGATATGGACCTTTTGGAGAGGCTGAAGGAGACAAAGGCGTTTATCGAGGAAAAGGTATCGATAAGACCAAAGATTGGAATTGTGCTTGGAACGGGGCTGGGCAATCTTGCAGATTATGTGGATACTGAATCGGTCCTTGAATACAGGGATATCCCTCATTTTCCTGTCTCCACGGTAGAGAGCCACAAGGGAGAGCTCCTGTTCGGTAGATTGGAGGGGAAAGAGGTGCTGGTTATGGAGGGGCGATTTCACTTTTATGAGGGCTGGTCCCTTGAACAGATTACTTATCCGATTCGAGTGATGAAGTCATTGGGGATAGAGAGGTTGATTATATCCAATGCCGCAGGAGGACTTAATCCGCTCTTTAGGGCGGGTGATATTATGATAATCGAGGACCACATAAATCTTATGGGGGTAAATCCCTTGGTTGGTCCAAATTACGACGAACTTGGACCACGGTTTCCTGATATGTCTGAGCCCTATTCGAGGGAGTTAATAGAACTGGCAGAGGAGTCGGCCTTGGATGAAAAGATTGCTGTGAAGAAGGGAGTATATATAGCCGTTACTGGTCCTAATCTTGAAACGAGGGCAGAGTACAGATTTTTCAGGACGATTGGTGCAGATGCGGTGGGTATGTCTACTGTACCAGAGGTTATTGTCGCGGTGCACAGTGGAATAAAGGTGTTGGGGGTAAGTGTTATTACTGATATGTGTCTTCCGGATGCCCTTGAACCTGCGACCCTCGAGAAGATTATAGCCATTGCAAACAGTAGTGCGCCTAAGCTTCTGAGGCTTGTAAAGGCAGTGGTTGCCAGGATGTAGTGATGGATAGGGACTTGATTATCGCACCATCTCTATTATCGGCGGATTTTTCCTGCCTCAAGAGACAACTGGAGGCAATAGAGGACATCGTCGATGCCTGGCACATCGATGTTATGGATGGCCATTTTGTACCGAATATCACACTGGGACCATTTATAGTAGAGCAGATATCCTCAATTGTCTCAAAACCCCTGGATGTGCACCTTATGATAAGCGATCCATTGGGCTATGCGGATGCCTTCCTCTCTGCTGGTGCAGATATTCTCACCGCCCACATAGAGGCCCTGGAATCCGATGAGGCTATAGAGGGATTTATAGATAAGGTTAAGTCTGCGGGGAAAAAGGTAGGCCTATCTCTAAAGCCTGCAACTGGACCAGAGGTGCTCTTGCCGTACATAGAGAGACTAGATATGGTCTTGGTTATGACGGTTGAGCCAGGCTTTGGCGGGCAATCGTTTATGGATAGTAATGTCTATAAGATTGTATGGCTAAAGGATAAGGGCTTTGATGGATATATTGCAGTGGATGGAGGTATAAATAACGATACTGCAAGGGTAGTAAAACAGGCCGGGGCAAATTTTCTGGTTGCGGGTAGTTTTGTATTTGGTTCGAATCCAACAGAGGCGATAAGACAGCTTAGGGGGTAGTAAAGTTGGCCATACTGGATGCAGTACAGATAGCAGAGGCGGTTTATCGTTGCTGTATTGATATAAACCTGAACCTGAGATTTGATATCCTTCTGGCCTTGAAAGATGCTTACACCAAAATGAGGCGCAGGTCGGCCGCTAGAGAATTCCTGGGGATGCTTCTTGAAAATGCATCTATTGCCAGAAAAGAGGGACTCGCTCTTTGCCAGGATACTGGAATGGTGGTGGTCTTTCTGGAACTTGGCAGGGATAGCTGTGTGCGAGGAAACCTGGAAAGAGAGATAAACAAGGCGGTTGCCAGGGCCTATAAGGACGCTGGTTTTCGGGCGTCTATCGTCAAGGACCCGGTCTATAGGGGAAAAGCTGGTTTTGGCCCGCCAGTGGTCCACATAGAATACAGTTCTTCTAAGAGTTCTTATCTGACTGTACTGGCAAAGGGATTTGGAAGCGAAAACAAGAGCGGGTTAAGGATGATGCTTCCGACCAGTTCCCCCGAGGAGATTGTCTCTGAGATAGTCAGGATGATAACCTCTGCCGGCCCTTCAGCCTGTCCGCCGTTTGTGGTGGGGGTAGGGATTGGCGGAACATCGGATAAGGCGATGTTTATGGCAAAGAAGGCCCTGACCCTGCCAATAAGGGGCAGGTATCGGGGCAGTTATCCTGAGATACGCGATGAGGTTGTCCGGTTAGTGAATGCCTCTAAAATAGGGATACTCGGTTTAGGAGAGGGGCCAACTGTACTTGGGGTAAATATTCTTGCCTCTCCGACGCACATCGCTGGCCTGCCTTTGGCAGTAAATATCGGATGCCATTCGACGAGGAGCAAGAGGATAAGACTTGTGTGAAGGAACTGATTTATCAGGACAGAATATCCCGATGCAAAGGTCTTGGTATAGAAAGAGGAGTTTATACAACATAGAAGCCAGGGAGGCCGGTAGGATCCTAATCGACGGGAAATGGCTATGGGACTTTGCATCGAATGATTATCTTGGGCTTTCCCACAACGAGATAATATTGAAACAGGTATTAGAAGGCCTAAGGGGCAAAACAGGTGCCTTGGGGTCTACTGCATCACGCCTCCTGAGCGGTAACAGGGATTATTATCGTCACATAGAGGGCAGGTGGGCGGCTTTTAGGGGAAAAACAGATGCGCTGTTCTTTTCTTCGGGTTATCAGTTAAATGTAAGCCTTATAAGATCCCTTATAGATGATCCAAGGGAGGTGATTGTCTTTGCAGATCGGCTTGTTCACGCAAGTATACTCGACGGGATTCTCCTTTCGGGTGCGGATTTCAGACGATACAGGCATAATGAGCTCTCTGATCTGGAGAGACAACTAAAGAAATACCGCGCTAAATACAGAGAGGCCTGGATAATTAGTGAGACGCTCTTCAGTATGGAGGGGGACTTTGCAGATATAGACGGACTAATAGGTCTGGCTAGGGACTATGAAAGCCGCCTTTATATAGATGAGGCCCATTCTACAGGGATATGGGAGATCCCATCTTTAGATAAGTGTGATATCCTGATAGGGACATTTGGCAAGGCCTATGGGCTCTGGGGGGCCTATGTGTGTGTGGATAATGGCCAGTATATAGAAAGAATTATTAATCGTTGCCGGGGATTTATCTTTAGCACCGCACCACCACCTATGTTGTTTATGGCAGTGGAAGCGGTTATGGACCTATATGAGAATGATATGGATTTTAAGGAATCAATTGATTCCTATAAGAGAAAGGTGCAGGATTTCAATGAACGTATGTTTCCGGGACGTCAGGGGGATAAGGCCTCTCAGATAATACCGTTTATATTAGGAGAAGATAAGACTACCCTTGATGTGGCCAGTATGCTTAGGCAAAGAGGCCTTTTTGTTCCAGCCATTCGACCGCCTACAGTGCCAGAGGGAACCAGTCGGTTAAGGATTTCGCTTAGTCTTGATAATATTGCAGCCTGGGAGGAGTTGTTAGAGACATTGCTCACAGTAGAGTAAAAATCTTTCTAGAAGAAATTCCTGGGTTATGATAGGATTTGTAAGTCGATATTTCTGGTGAGTTTTTAGAAAGTGTAACAATGACTTTATCCTTCATCCTCAATCAAAGGAGCAGGTTATGGCGTGGGAGGCGGTTATAGGTCTAGAGGTCCATGTCCAGTTGAATACTGAGACAAAGATATTCTGTTCCTGTCGCAATGAGTTTGGGGCAGAGCCCAATACGAATGTCTGTCCTGTATGTCTGGGATTCCCAGGTGTACTGCCGGTGTTTAACGAGAAGGTGCTGGAGTCGGCGGTAAAGGTTGGGCTGGCACTTAATTGTCGTATTGCCAATTATTCGAAGTTTGATAGAAAGAATTATTTTTATCCAGACCTGCCAAAGGCATATCAGATATCTCAGTACGATATGCCTATTGCTGAAGACGGTTACATAGATGTTGTATTAGAGGATGGACTCAAGCGGATAGGGATAAAACGGGTGCATATGGAGGAGGACGCCGGCAAATTGATACACGGCCAGGGGGTCTCGTTTGTAGACTATAACCGCACAGGAGTGCCTTTGCTGGAGATTGTCAGTGAACCGGATATGCGTTCACCCGAGGAGGCCTATGCCTATCTTGTTTCTCTCAAACAGATAATTCGCTACCTTGGAGTATCGGATTGTGATATGGAGAAG
>JALVWL010000049.1 GCA_027034965.1 Candidatus Omnitrophota bacterium | reverse complement strand
ACGATATGCCTATTGCTGAAGACGGTTACATAGATGTTGTATTAGAGGATGGACTCAAGCGGATAGGGATAAAACGGGTGCATATGGAGGAGGACGCCGGCAAATTGATACACGGCCAGGGCGTCTCGTTTGTAGACTATAACCGCACAGGAGTGCCTTTGCTGGAGATTGTCAGTGAACCGGATATGCGTTCATCCGAGGAGGCCTATGCCTATCTTGTTTCTCTCAAACAGATAATTCGCTACCTTGGAGTATCGGATTGTGATATGGAAAAGGGGTCGCTTCGTTGTGATGCGAATATATCTGTGAGAAAACAAGGGGATGAATCGTTTGGCACAAAGACTGAGATAAAGAATCTAAATTCCTTTAAGGGGGTAAGGGCGGCCTTGGAGTATGAGATAAAGCGGCATATATCTCTGATAGAGTCAGGGGAGAGAGTAGTCCAGGAGACGAGGTTGTGGGATGCAGGCAAGCAGATTACCCAGGGGATGCGCAGCAAGGAAGAGGCGCACGACTACCGCTATTTCCCTGAACCTGATTTGTTGCCGCTTGTGATAGATAAGGAGTATGTGGAGAATTGCCGTTCTTCTCTGCCTGAGATGCCTTCGGTCAGGAAGACGAGGTTAAAGGAACAGTACAATATTACGGATTACGATGCAATGGTCATTTGCCAGGAAAAGGATTGGGCGGATTACTTTGAGGAGGCGGTTAAATCGGTACGAAATCCCAAGAAGTGCGCTAATCTTATGATAACGATGTTGTTCGAGCAATTGAATGAGAGGCAGTTGGATATAAAGGAGATGAACGTGCCTCCCAGTTATATAGGCAGGCTGGTTGATCTATGGGACGAGGGGAAGGTAAACAATGTCGCTGTCAAGCAGGTATTAATAGATATGCTGGATACTGGTAAGGATCCAGAGAAGATTATCGAAGAGAAGGGGCTTTTGCAGGTCTCTGACGAATCAAAATTGGAGGAATTCGCAAGAGAGGCCATAGAAAAGAATCCAAAGGTAGTGGAGGATTATAGGTCGGGAAAGACGAATGCTGTAATGTTTCTGGTAGGGCAGGTGATGAAGCTGAGTAGGGGCAAGGCCAACCCCCAGAAGGTCAGGGAGTTGTTGATTAAGTTGATTGAGAATCAGTAACAAAACAGGTTATTGTCCTAAAGAGATATGCAACGAATTATGAATATGAAAAAGAATTGGAAAAATCTTATGTTGATTGGCTTTATGGGCGCGGGCAAGACCTTTACGGGTCGTGAACTTGCGCGTCTGTTGGGCATGCGGTTTGTGGATATGGACGATGAGATAGTAAAGAGGGCCGGGATGGCGATTAGTGAGATATTTGCCCGTTATGGAGAGGAACACTTTAGGGACATAGAGACAGAGGTCCTTAAGGAGCTATCCGATGCGTCTGGACTGGTGGTAGGATGCGGTGGGGGCGTCGTGGTTAAGGATAGGAATGTGCCTCTACTGAAGGACTCGAATATGGTTGTGTTTTTGAAGGCATCTCCTGAGGTTATTTATCAGCGGGTAAAAGATGATGACAGCCGCCCTTTGCTAAAGGTAGATGACCCTATGCAGAGGATAAGGGATCTGCTTGAGGCACGTATGGCCCGGTATATTGGGGCCGCAGATCTTGTCGTGGATACGGATGGAAAGAGCCCCCTGGAGGTAGCGGAAGAGATATATAAAATTTTAGAGGATTGTTAATGCGGAGGGCGAAAGGTGGATAATATATGGGCCCCCTGGAGGTATAGCTACATATCAATGGTGGATGAGGGAGACGACGGTTGCGTTTTCTGCAAGGAGGATGAGTTTTTTATAGCCAGGACGCAGTTATGTTCTATCCGATTGAACAAGTTTCCTTATAATAATGGCCACCTGTTGATAATGCCCAATAGGCATATCTCTGATATCTCTGAGCTATCTCAGGAAGAGCAGCTGGAGTTGCTCAGGATTATCATTCTGGCAAAGGATGTACTGAAAGAGGCCCTCTCTCCAGAGGGGTTTAATATAGGACTTAACTTGGGTCGCGTTGCTGGCGCGGGAATAGACAGACACCTGCATTTCCATATCGTCCCAAGGTGGAACGGGGATACTAATTTTATGCCCATACTTGCGGATACAAAGGTTATCTCCCAGTCCCTGTATGAATTGAGGGATATTTTGAAGAAAAGATTCAGCGAGAAGGGGCTTTCTACAGAGTAGATCTAATGGATTGGATAGAGAGGGAAAATAACCTGCTGGCCAGTTATGCGGTCTTTGCCTCAAAGTCCCGTGGAAGGCGTTATCCTGAAGAGGTCCATCCCTTTCGCTCTCCCTTTCACAGAGATCGCGACAGGATATTGCATAGTGCGGCCTTTCGCAGGTTAAAGTTCAAGACACAGGTCTTCATATTCCACGAAGGTGATTATTATCGAACCAGGCTTACGCATACACTTGAGGTTTCGCAAATAGCCCGTACAATAGCAGTTGCCCTTGGACTAAATGAGGTCTTAACTGAGACGATTGCCCTTGTGCATGATCTTGGGCACACGCCCTTTGGGCATGCAGGAGAATGGATTCTAGATGAGATGATGGCCTCAGAAGGGGGATTCGAACACAACCTTCACGCCCTGCGTATAGTCGATTCCCTGGAGAAGAGGTACGTGGAATTCCCTGGATTAAACCTCAGCTGGGAGGTAAGGGAGGCCATTGCCAAACACTCCAAACTATACAATGAAAGGGTCCAGCTCCACGAGGAGTTCGGTGTTAATGTACCTTCTTTAGAGGCTCAGGTGGTCGAAGTGGCGGATGAGATTGCCTATGACACCCATGATTTAGACGATGCTCTTGCTTCTGGTCTTATCTCTTTTGAGGATGTAAAGGACCTTAAGAGCTGGTGTATGGCAGAGGAGACAATTCCAGACGAGGCAAGACAGGATAGGGACTTATACAGGCACTACGTCGTTCGCACAATAATAAATTTATGGGTTACTGATGCGATAAAGACTTTACAGCAGGCCATTGAATATAATAGAATTGTTACAGTAGATGATGTCCGCTCTTTGGGGAGGAGATTGGTCTGTTTTTCTCCTCGTATTCAAGAAGCTATGCAGGAGTTAAAGGGATTTCTACACAAGCGGGTGTATTCTCATCCTGAGGTCCTGAAGAGGGCAGAGAATTCTCAGACGGTGTTGAGAGAATTGTTTGAGGCCTTTTTGAAGAGGCCGAATTTGTTGCCAGAGCATTTCTATATCAGGATAAAAGGAGAGGGATTAAAGCGAGTAATCTGCGATTATATCGCTGGAATGACAGATAGGTATGCATTAAATGAGCACGAAAAGGTCCGTCAGCAGTACAAAGAAATATAAACTGGCCTTGTCAACCATCCATACGATTTATCGGTTGATAAATTCTACCTGGAATCTCAGGGAATTTTTGTTAAAGGCCGGCCTTCTTATCCTCCAGATATTGTCTGCGCAGAAATGTAAGATTATATTATTCGATAAGGAGGTGGATGAGGCCTATCTTGAGATATCCGTGGACAAGGAACACTCCAGAAATATCTCCGAAGTTAGGCGTCACATCTCACACCTTCCGGAGATAGAAAGAAAGGCCCTCAGCGGTGAGATAGTGCGTAAATCTAATATTTTGGCTGTACCGCTTTTTCTAGAAGATGTGATTGGTGCTATCGTCGTTAGGTATGCCAAGACAAAGCAGTTTGATGTTATGGATCAGGAGATATTGATGACCCTCTCTGAGCAGCTTGTGATGGGCATACGCAATTTCCAGCTCTATGAGATGCAGGAGAATGTAATCCTGGGCACTATCTCTTCGCTGGTCCAGGCCCTGGAGACTCAAAAAGGGAGCGGACAGAAAAGGCACCTGCGCTATTTCCCGGATATGGCTATGGCAATAGCAGAGGAGCTGGGCGTCTCTGACG
>JALVWL010000048.1 GCA_027034965.1 Candidatus Omnitrophota bacterium | reverse complement strand
TTCACTTATTAGAATTAGATTGGAAGAATTGTTGAGAAATGCGGTTAAGTATAGCGATGCGAAATGTATTAAAGTTTATGCATATGAAGCAGGTGGAGAGCTTGTTATAGGGGTCAAGGATTATGGGGTTGGATTTTCTAAGACGAAGGATCTATTAGAGCAGAAATTGGTTTCTCTCGGTCTGGAAAATATTTCCCTTAAGGAAGCTATATTTATGGAAGGATTCACTTGTGCAAGTAATAAGGAAGTTGGGACAGGAAGAGGCCTATATGATTTAAAGCGAAGCATAGAATCGGTCGGTGGAGAGGTTGTATTGTTATTAGGTCGTGGTTCTGGCTTTGATTTCAGGATGAGGTTGCCTTATATAAGCTACCAATTGCCTTTATCTAAATATCGAATTCCATCTCTGCGAAAAGTAAATATAGTGTTATCGGGTTTGAGAGGAAGTTATAACAAAGAGGTTGCGATAGCTTTAGCTGGCAGATTTGGATTGCGTTATATCAATGCTGGATTTGTCGCCGCAAGATCACTATTCTGGCTTATGCTAAATAAAGTTGGTGTTGACTTTGACTGGAGTGATGAGGATAAGGTTGTGAAGTATATGTCGAGGCTTATTTCGCATGTTGACTACAAAAGTGAACCAATATTTGTCGATGGTAGAAATACTCTATTGCCACTCGGGGATGATGAGAATGCATATGCCCTGCGTGATGAAATGAAAATGGCCTCTGATATGACAAATAGAAATTTGTTTTATAGAATTATGAATTATTCCGGTGCTAAAAAGCTTATTTCTAATTTTTTAAAACAAATCATTAATTATGAAAATAGAAGAGGAAGGGGGACCGTTATAGTCAGTACAGAGCCCCTCAAGTCGCCCTGTATCTATACATATATGTTTCTAGGGTCAATTGACAAACGTTCGCAGCAAAGTGGATTTCCTAGAGACCTCCTTGAAAAAACGGATAGATTGACTAATAAGCTAGATTTTGGTCCACATATGTATCCTGGCGTCGATGTAACAATTATAAATATAGACGATATTTCTGTGCGTGAAGCTATAGAATTGGTGGAGAGAAATATTATCGAAAGAATTTCTTCTTCATCTTCTTCTATGGATCGTATTGAAAAAGCTATTAGTGATAAGGATGGAAGGCTGATGAAGGAAATATGTTATGAAGCAAAGGTCTTTCATGTTTACTTCCATAATATATATGTAATGGTATTGTTCGAATTATTTGCGGACAAAAACAATCTTAATAGGAAGTGGCTTAAGATAGGTCGGACGGCAGCATTGTTTCACGATATCGGCAAGGCACATAGTAAAAAGATGGCAGAAGCTGTTAATTGGCCTGTTTACAATAAAGAAAAGGTTGAATTTGTAAGGAAACAGCATCCTCTTCTGGCACAAGAAGTGCTAAAGCGCTACGGAGTGGAACTGGATGAATCTGCGAAGCTTATAATACGGAATCACCATAATCTCAAGAATTTCATTGATTCTTCCGAATTTAATAATATGCATTCGAAATTCAAGACGAGTTTAAGGCGGACAATGGAACTGGTGGTAGTGGCGGACTTTATTGCCTCGTATTACGATGTAGCGCGCCCCTACAAATGGTTTGAGAAGATTGATTATTCAAAGCAGGGACTTTTAGACAGACTTGATAATGCTATACGGTATTTTAAATATAGACCAATTATTGATATGCGTGGGATAGTAGATAGTGTATATGAGGAAATATCGGCTATATTGTCATTATATGATTTGTTTGTACCAGTGGTTATGGAGCTTACCTTTAAGTCATTTGGGACTAGCGAAAAAAGGATAATTGAAGCTATCTATGTGTCTAAAGCTGGATCTTTGAGGAGAAATTTTGATATCTCTCGGTTTATATTTGATCCCAGCAGATCTGGTTCTCCTATTAATGAAAAGTTGTTTTATCCAGTTGATGGTGTATCTATGGATGAAATCGGTATTATTATGGGATATGCATTTAGAAGAGGAATAGATAAATGGAGGCAATGGTTTATAGAAAAATTGAAAGAAGGCCAGATGGCAATTTCATCAATTTTAGATGTATACTGGAGAAGCGGCTTGTTGACGGATAAAGAGATGAGGTTTGCTTCATATTTGTCTAGGAAAGACCCTAATGCAGAAGAGATGCTTATTAATCTATTGGAGGAAAAGATATCTATTGCCGGAGCTCAAGTTTGTCATTTTGTATCTGATGAATTAGAAACTGTGTTGAAAGGCCATCTCAGATTACGGGATATATATGATATCTGGAGGGAGTGGTTAGTTGTCTCTACAGACAACGGACCGATCGCCCATAGCGTGGTGTTATCTTTACCCTGGGATGGGGCAGGTAAGATATTTGTGTGGGACGCTACAATAAGACAGTTTGATGTGCCTATTAAGAGGTATTGTGGACCTTGGGATAAATATAGATTGTTAGTCAACGCAAGACCTCGAAGTGAGGGTAGCAAGTTATTGGGCTATATCTTGCTCAATCTTTCCTCTTCGTCAATTATTGTTGGTACAAATGTTAGGGGGATGCCTACAAATGATAAACTAAGCAAATCTCAAGGAGAATATGCATCAGCGTTAGAAAAGAAGATTAGTGCTCTATATGATTTAAAACGAAAGAAAGGGAGATTTTTCCTTGATCATAAAGGTGACGTTGTCTCTAGTGTGGATTATAATATCTCTTCTCCTTACTGTAGTATTAATCCATTCTGGAGTGTTTCCGATGTGGTATTTATCAATAAACAATGGCTGGATATTACCAAATTCGATTTACCTCCACCACAGATATACAATGCCGAAGTGTCTCTTGTGCCAATGTTCTCTAAATATAGTCAGTTTGCCCTTCCAGACATCAAATATCAATTATTTTCCGCTACGAATATATATTTGCTCTATTCATTTAGTGATTTTATAAGGCATAAGCCCTTTCTTGTGGCCGGTATAGGTAATGGGGTGGATACTATTTTCCTCTTAAAGGAAGTGAAGCCTTCTTCCCTTTACTTGTTAGAAAAGCATCGGGTATTAATAGATACTTTAAAAGAAGTCCTCTTATTTAATCAAATAGAGGAAAGGTATTATTCCCATAGATTGAAAATACCATATCCATCTATGTCATTTGAAGATTTGCCTATCCTTCAGAGTAGAGACAAAGATATTATAAATGGATTTTCTGTAAATCTTGGCCTGTATGGAATAGATGTGGCAAGATTTTTTATGAGAGTCTTTAGTTTTTCTCTTCCGTTCATAGCTATTTTTACAGGGATGAGGATGGAACATCTTTTGCATAGTGATAAATCAGATCCAATTGTGGATGTGATAGTTTCTTTCTTTTCTAAGTTTGATGTGTTTAAAGTATACGATACTATTTATTTAACCCCAGATATTACTGGTTTTGCTGTTGTTATTAAGGATAAACGGGATCTTCTATACTTTAAAAGTATTCTTCAGAATTGTTCGGCGAGCCTGGTTGACTCTATTCGCCTCACAGATGAATTTTTGAAATCTTTAAAGTATCGTTATCCTGAAAGGCTCAGTGGGCTTATCCTTCAGAGAATAACGAATAAAGGTGTTTTGCAATCTATAGTTACGCCTGCTTATAAGCACTATATATTAACAATGAGGATATTTACTTTTAAAGATAATAAATTATCAAATTCTGATTTAGTTTCTTTATATGTATATGATTTATATAACTTTGGTCAGAGTGTTGATGAGAGCTTAATGCGCGGTGATTATTGTAGATTTAGTCTAGATTACAATAGTAAAGTGGCTTTTATGTATCTTGGGGATAGACTTTCCATAACTGTCTCTAATATGCCTTATATAGGTATTGGTTCTGCATTGTTTGCTACAGCGTTGAATATAGCAAAAGAGAATGATATGGAAACTTTTAGGGTATTTAACCCTACACCTGCAGGCAAAAAGCTGTATCGGAAGTTTGGCCTCAATGAAGTGAACAATTTTACTATTTCTTTAGATGACAATCTTGCTGCTACTATAAAGTCTGTCCTTAAACAAAGGTCTGTAGACATTTATTTTGTTTCTTCTGCCATCGTTAGTAGAAATAGAGATAGTTTTTCTTGGTTTATAGGTTTTCTCAAGAATATACGTGCTTCATTTGCCCAATATGCCGTGCGTGCTTCTCCTGAAGACTGGCTTAAATATGGATTAGATAAGGCAGGCCCATTGCTCTCCAAGAATCTGGTTGAGTCCTTGAGCAAGGCTAGTGTTTATGTTAGAGAATACGGACGAGAGGATAATTTAAAGATACTTGCCAGATTATATAAAACTAGCTGTAATCTATCTCCCTTGGAGAGACTCATTTTTTATGAGTATGTCTATTATTCTTCTGGAAAGGATACTTCCAACATAGACTTTGGGTTTGGAGTTGTGCGTCGTCCCTGGTTTGATGGAAGGTTTTCTCTCTGGTATGAATCCAAACATTTTGCCCATGGTGGGATAGATTTCCCTTTTGGCAGGGATGAGGAAATTAGGCTTTATTATGGGGACGATATAAAACAAGGTAAGAGCATCCCTTATGTACACCATTATGGATATATGAAAAGGCTTATCTATGATTTGCTTAAGTGGGAGAAACCAGTTATTGTTATAGATCGTAGTCAGATAGAGACGCTAAATCTTTATTTTGAGGATTTGGGATATCTTCAAAGGGCTCTTTCATTTTATTTGAGAAAGGTTGGTGGTTTTAGACCGCAATATGTCTATGATGGGGAAAAAGAAAGAGAAGGACAAAAACAGGTATATATGAAACTTATTAATGGGAAGAAAGTATCATGGAAAGAGGCTGAATTCTTGATAGGCCCTGGTCCCTATGGTTTAGAGCGTGATTTAAGGCAGGAAGTCTTTGATTACATAAAAGGCATTCGTTCAGGAGCGTCCATTTCTGATTCAAGGAATCATAATGGTGTAAAGAATGCCGTGATGTTAGGTTTAACTTCATTTTTCACAGATGTTGCTGATCGACTTGTCCTATCTGTTATTACCATACTTGTGTTTATAAAAGGTGGCTCTTCTTTTGCTATGGGGCTCATTCTTGGCTGGGCAGGTATAGCGGAGGGAATTTTGAAACTATTATCGGGTGCAGTATCTGATTTTTATATGAGGCGCAAACCGTTTTTGTATATAGGATATATGTTATCTCTTATCCCCAGGTTTTTCTATGTTTCTGCCGGAAGGTGGGTAGATATTATGCCATTGAGGATGATAGATAGGGGAGCAAAGGGGATAAGGGAATCTTCTCGAGATGCGCTTCTAGCTAGTTATGCAACTGTATATGATAGTGGAAGAATATTTGCTATACATAGGGCATTGGATACATTGGGCTCTCTTTTGGGTTCAATATTTGGCATCTGTATCTTTTATTGTACAGGGAATATCTCCTACGTGATTTATGCCTCGATCCCAATATCCTTACTGGCATTTATTCCTCTTATTAAAGCGGATGATGTACCTGTCGATCTAAGGGATCAGGTTGCTAAGAACAGTAATTGGAATAGGTTTAACGGCATACGCAAGTTGCCAGCGGATTTTAAGTATAAGGTATTGGGAATTACTGTGATGAGTTACATATCTAATGTGCCTTTTATTTTCTTTTTATACCATATCTTTTCTATATTGAATTATGATATTTACTATAGAACACTTGCTGTTATGGCACTATTTACTTTCTATAATTTAGCGTATTTCGCTGTAAGTTATCCTGCGGGTATATTGGCCGATTTATATTCGAAAAAAATATTGGTTGCGTTGGGCCTGGCAGTTTCTTCTATAGCTATGTCTGTATATATGTTTTCAACTTCTATCTTGGCTATGTTTATGGCTATGGGGCTGCAGGGTATAAGCTATGCGATGTTTCACGGCAACATTAAGGCTTTGATTGGAGATGTTGTGTCTAGAAAACAAAGGGGGCTGGCTTTTGGTATACAACAACTTGTACTTGCTTTTGCTGAATCTGTAGGTGCAGTTATAGCTGGCTATATTTATGTTCATTGTAGGCCAGTTGTTTTGTTCGGATATTTGTCAATAGTTTCTTTGATGGCCTCGCTTATATCTGTTTTGTTTAAATTTAAAAAACAAGGCAGCGAGATAGGTTATGTTTCTAATGAACTTATGCATTCTGGGTCTAATTCTTCAATATCTCTAAAGAACGCGGTTTTATCTGAAAAAGGTGTGGTTGTGTTTGATGAGAGATGCAGGGTCCTGAGGGATAAAAATGGAAATGTTATGATAATGCCGATAGGTTTTCCAGGAAGATTGTTAGTAAAAAATGTCCGTCTTCGCAAGGCAGATAGCGAGCGCAATGATATATCCTATATTCTGAGATCTAGCCGCTTAATTTCTACCTTATTTGGGGAGTATTTTAAAAACAACAACATCATAGCCAAGATAATTCTAAAGGATAAGCTGGATTCCATATATTTCTATGATTCAGCAGGTATATTTGATATTACTTTAGAGATAGATGCGGAATTTATTTACAAATCACCTCAGGAAATCATAGAAAGGTTAAAAAAGTCTCTTGAGAAAAAAGGGTTTAAGGAAAACGATAGCTATGTTAACTATGATAATTTCAATTTGAGAAAGCTATCGCATCCTATAAAATCCGTATTGCTTCTGGATATAGTAGATCCTGGTGATGAGCGGAGTTCTTTATCCCCTCGAATATCTCTTGGCAATACATACCTTTATTGGGCACTAAAGAGGCAGGGATTTGAGGTTGATTTTGGCCGTTTGTTTATAGGAGAAGATAACTCCCAGATTCTGAGCAAGGCGCAGTCTTTCGATGCAGTAAGTATTTCACTGGTTACTCCTTTTTATGAAGAGATGCTATTTGCAAAAAAGATCGTATCTCAGATAAGGTCGAGAGCAGAAAACACTATTATTTGTCTTGGTGGTCCCACTGTTACATTGGCCCCAATGCATATAGCAGTACATCTGCCAGAGGCAAACGTATTTATAATCGGCGAAGGAGAGTCCGCTTTGCCGGCTGTATTGAAATGTGTTGATAAAGATATGATGGAAGGCGGCATAAGCGATGCGGATGCGGAACGGTTTATTTTATCAGGTCTTGCAGGAACATATATCAGGTTTAAGGGAGATCATCTTTATTTATCTACGGACCATACAAATTATTTGAGAGATTTAGATGATGCTTTCAGCTATATGGATATTGATTTTTCTGTATTTGATAAGGCTGACATAGATAAGGGGATGGTCTTTTTGATATCAAGGGGGTGTCCTTATTCTTGTAAATTTTGCGCTTCTATATCTGGGAAGAGACGCAGAGTCTTTTCTCTGCATAAATTTAAAAGGTTGCTGATTTCTTACAGGGACAGGGTAAATAAATTTTATCCTCAGGATGAATCTGTTGGCATACGTTTTTGGGATGATGATTTTCTATTAGATAAAAAGGCAGCTATAAACCGGCTTTCTGTAACTGTTTCTATGGGGTTCTATATTTTGGATATACAAACCTCAGTGAATACTATGTTTCGTGTTAGATATGGAAAGAAAGAATTAGATAGGGAATTGATAGCTTCTTTGAAGGAGTTTAGGGTAAAGAATGTTTTTATAGGTTCTGATGGTTTCAATAATAGAGAAATACATAGGTTAGGAAAGGGGGGCAAATATGCTTATACGGTGGAGGATATAAAGGAGATTGTAGAAGGTTTTGAGGACTATCGTATCTACAATACACATTTTGCTATATTATCTAATATAGGCAGCAGTTGGGAAGATGTGTGGGATGCTATTTTTAATATCTACGGGTTACGTACCGAATATGACTATTTTAGGGTAAAGGTCCAGCCATTTTTAGTTTATTACTTGCATACACCAGCATTTAGGGAATTGGTTAATTCTGGCTTCTTTAAAGATACAAAACTTATAAAGAGGGCATTGATGTCACCTTGCGAAGAATATTCGCTTGTTTATCCGCTTGCCTACGAGGATAGTCTTTACCGTCCTGTGCCTCAAGAAATCCTGAAAATTATAGCCAGGGCATTCAATTCTGGTAGTAGAATCCTAATGGCAAGGGATTTTAACTTTGCCCTGATGTTGATGCTTATTTATGGAGATGAACATAATTTTGGATTCAGGTGCAGTGGAAGCAAAGCCGTTAAAAAACTATTTGAGAATTTTCTCGAGAACCAGAAGGACTGGTTAGATAATTACTTTAAAAGAGATGTAATAGAAAGAAGGGCCTTATTAACCAGTGATTATAGTACTTCTGAAGAGGAATCGATCCTGGCAGGACTCAAACTTGAGTCTTTGATGTTGATCTTTTGCCTTTCTAGCTTCTACGATGCCCTTTTATCTGGCTTGAACAGGGATATAATTGAAAACTATCTTGATAATTATAGAAAAGATATAGAAGTTCTAGAGGAGGTCAATCCTTATGATGCTCTCCTATTGAGGAAAGGACTTATTGAACCATTGATTGAGTTATTGGCTGGATATATTTCTCCCTTCAGTTATGCGAAGCTGAGATTTTCTATAAATAGCTATATAGAAGATAATTTAGCTCTTTTTGAAAAGAAAGGCCTGGGGCCAGATAGCTATAAAAGCCTGTTTAGACCTGAGGCAAGAGAATATTTCTTTTCGTCCTCTGCAATCATTGATGCTGAGCAAACTTATGGAGAGGACGATACTTTAAAAGATGATTTGCATAGGCCTGTAGTTATATCTCTATTTCATCCAGGACTTATAAAAGTAGCCTCTAATGTGTCAATAAATATACCTTCCTTTGATAAACAATGTTACTTTTTAAATGCTGGGCAATGGCAGCTAATCTTGGATCTGCATAAGCGGTCTTTTATTTTAAGAAATATAGATAAAGCTTTGGATATGAAACTGGCGGATTTAAAAGAGACTACTAACGGTGTATTTAAATTGAGGCTTATCTCGGGTGATTATTATGTTGATTATAATACCAAACAACCTGTGCTTATAGATCTTCCTGGCAGTTCTGACCTGCCCTATGCCTATATTGATTTATTCAAATTGGCGCCTTTTCTGAAGATAAGTTCCCGGAAGCAGGGTGCTGAATTGCTAAATTTGGATAGACCGTTATTCGATTTTCCGATAGGGTTGGGTAGCAAGGCTTGGCGACATTTACCTGGATATGGAACTCCTCAGTTTCTAGATGTACTTGAATTTCTGATTGAAGTATGGCGAGAAGAATATGAGGGAGTTGGTAGATACAGTAAAAAAATAGACAGGTTGTTAGAAGTTATTAAACTTTATAGGAATTCACTGAATAGATTAGGAGAAGTTATAGCCTTGATTCGAGAAAGGCGGAAAATATATTTAAGTAGGGAAGAAGAGAAAGTATTATTTATGGCATATGATATCTATAAAAATATATCAGAAAAAAAGGTGATAGAAGAAATAATCTATAAGGCCTATAGAAACTTTATAGACAACGCAATAAATAATTATATTAGGAAATTCCCAGAGCTTGAATGCAAGATTTTAGAGTATAGGAATTATAGGGTTATGGTGGCTGTAATGAACTATAGGTGGGAAAAGGATGTAAAATTTGCTACGTATCTATATAGGACACTTAAGGGTCCGATAAAAGGAAATAAATTTGCTGGGCTTCCCCTGAGATTAGTGGACTCTATGGATGAAGTGGATCTAGATAAGTTGAGAGATAATGGACTTACTCCAGAAATCCTTTTGACTAAAAAAGAGGAGTTAGAACTTAAAAGAGATTTTCTGGCAGAGATGATGTCTAAACTTTCAGAGAGACAAGAAAAGATGCTTAGGATGTATTTTTATGAAGGGCTAACCTATGAAAAGATAGGGAATATATTCGGTGGTATAAGTAGGCAATATGTATGTAAGGTAATAAACAATGCTTTGGCAAAACTTAGGAAAATCTTAGAAGAAGAAAGCGTGACACTTACTCTATCTGATATAGGCGAGGGTAGACATTTGATAACAAAGTGGCCGGATTATGGATCCAATAATCTCAGTCTGAATAGCAAGCAGAGATGTAAAACTCGTTTTTCTAGTAACAGTTCTGTTGTTGTACGATTTACCCCAGAGAAGGGGATGAAATACTGCCTTGGCTCGGTGTGTTGTTTCCTCGATGACGATACTTATATAAAGGAACGCCTTGGGCGTAGTTCATACGATCATATTCGCCGTAAAATTGCAGAGTACACAAGGAAGGGTCTATATAAAGGGGGTATTTATCTAGTAGAAAGTGGACATGGTTATTTAGAAACAAAATACCCTTACCAGATGTTGAATTTTAAAATAATGGCATTGAATACAGAAAAAGATATTTGGGGAGTATTGGGTTGGTGTTCCATATATGAAGATCGTCCCAGAATATGTGAGTCATATCCTGATGGAGCATTTTTCCCTGTGAATAACAAATGTCATTATTATCTCTATGTACGCTTTAGTACATTTAATATATATTATGCTGTTGATGCAGAATTATTGCAGGGGAAAGAAGAAAGCGGCATATATATATCAGATAGAGCTAGAGATATCCTCTTACGTGCTCCACCGGGAAATATAAGAGATCTATGGGTAAAGGATACAAAGGTAAAATGTACGCTGATTCCTGTCCCTGTTGATCGATCTATACTTCCCCCTCCGCAATGGAGGCCAGAAATAGATCCATTCGATACATCATTAACTAGCGCATCTATTAAAAGCAGAAAGAGAAAGGTTAAGTTTACTTCAAATAAGTTTAATCGATACGAGTTAAATCGTTACATTACAGTTTCCCATAAGTCAGTTTCATATTTTGTTAAGCAATATAGAGCATTGATGAGATTACTAAATGTAAAAGATAAATCTGTAGTGGATAGAGAAATTGGACATATACTTCGCAGATATTTGGATAGAAAACGATATCATCATAGCCTTTACCATATTATATCTATGTTGAGGCTATTGTCTTTATTTTCAGCAGAAGTGAAAAATATGATTGCGCTTAAGCTGGCTATTATATACCACGATGTTATATATGATCCCTATAGCCTGATTAATGAAGAGAGAAGTGCCGAGTTTGCGGTAAGATCGTTAAGACGGCTCGGTATAGATGAATCTATTATAGCTGAGGTACGCAGATTGATTTTACTGACTGCAGGGCACAACTGCAGTAAAGACGATACCGATGGTCAGATATTGATAAGTCTAGATTTTGTTACTCTTGCCCAAAACTGGCCGAGATTTTATAGATATCTTTTCAATATTTATAGAGAACAATCCCCTATTGATTTCTCTGAATTTATAAGCGAAATTAAAAACTTTTTCGGGGAAATAATTGCCAGAGATACCATTTTTCCCCATTCTTTGGCATATAAAAAATATGAATGGGCAGCAAGAGATAATATCGACCGGGTTTTACACAATATTATATTTAAGACCCGCATTTTCGGTAATAGTGATAGAAATCTTCCCACACAGGGACTTATGTCAGGAATAAAGGTAGTAAAGTTTTCTATAGCAAATGTGCTTAAGGAGAAAGGGACTGTATTGGTAACTATAGATGGTTCCTATGGTGCGGGCAAATATTGGTTTTCAGAATTGTTGGCTCAGATAATAGGGAGGATTTATACTAGGGATATCTCTGTGCTTCACTTTGAGAATTTAAAATTTAATAAATCCTACAATAAATTTCTGCCTCAAGGAGAGCAAGAGACTAAAGTATTAATCCTTGAAGGGGAACACAGTAATAGAGAATGTGGGGCCATCGCTGATATTAATATTTACCTATATGATTCTCTAAGCAGCCGCTGTGCTCGTTTGAGGGAAGTAGAAGTCGATACTGTTGGATATGAATTTAGAAGAAAATTATACTATGTAGTCCTCCCAGTCCCTCAAACAGATATAATTGTAGACCTTTCATCATATTCTGGGAAGGAAGTTGATATTATAAACTCTGGTAGCATTTTAATGCCAAAATCATCTGTATCTTCTTCCTCTATATTGCAGCAAGAGATAGTGGCAAAGGTCTACCACAAATCGTTGGATGAGATCTTTATTCTAGAAGAGATCCATCCTCTTAATTTTTCGGGAGATGTGCAGGTAGGACATAACCTATATACACTACAAGGGAAAGCCTTATTGGTAGTTGGAGGAAATGAGTTTTGGATAAATGGTAATTTTGCCGTAGGGGGATTGATTAGCAAAAGAACAGGTGGTGTAGAGTTATGGCTTAATAGAAGATTTAAGAGATGTGATTTGATGAGTTTCATGACCTATATGATGATTAAGCGTGCTTATGATAACGGAGCTGAAATGTTTATTTTATATAATCCGGATAAATTTGGTATTGGTGATTCTCGATTAGGGGAGAATGGCTATGATATAGAGTGTGGTTTTCCGAAAAAACAAATGGTTCTTAATAAACGATTGTTAGGCAAGATTGCAGAGGAATTGCTTGATGATAATATAGAATTTATATATAGTGCAAGTTCAATTTCAAGGAGGCAGGAGACTGAAGATGATACAAATGGCATAGACATTAGTAGATCATATCAAGATAGAGCATATGCCTCTTTGCCTGTAATAGAGGCAGGATATAAAGAGAGAGAATCTACTGAGTTTAGAGATAATAGAAAGATATCCATTGATATGTCAAATTGGATGGGAGAGAAATTCCTTGGTTTATCTCCCGAAATCTATGAAACAGCGATAAGGTCTTCTCTAGAAAACGGATTGTTCGAACAGACACTTGCAAAAATGGAGGTTATCTCTGATGGAGAGTGGAGAGGCAGATTTCTTTTCTCTGGAGAGACGAGTGAGATGCTAGGTAGCCCTGGCTCTCAATCTGTATTCTTGTTTGAAAATTCAGTGAATAGGGCAGCAAAATTTATATTAATTATTGATAATCACTTTATAGAGAATGTTTCCCAGGAGAATGGAGAGGTAATATCTGAAAATGAATTCAAAAATCTTAGAAAACTAAATTCAATCTATCCGAATAGCTTTGTAAAAGTTTATGCTAGTAGCTATGGTAGAGTAAAAGTCAATGGTAGGGATAAAATTATTCCTGTGTATACATCTGAATACCTAGCATATCCTCAATACTATGCACTATATTTCGATAAAATAGCAAATCGCATTTTTATTCGCTTTTTACCTACTTTAAAATCAGGTGAAAATTTTATATTTGAGGATAATCTAATTGAGAATCTCTTAAAGACAATAATAAGACCTTTGGTGAGACTCCAGAAGGAATATGGCCTTGTACTAAGAGATATAAGGTTATCTGAGGGCGATATTATGATAAAAGATGGTAGTATTTTTAATCTTGATCGAGAGCCACAGATTATATTCACTGCTGCGCGAAAATTAGAAAAAGGAACCATGGAGGAATTAAGAGAGGAGCTTTTAAATACCCGACCATTTTCTCGTAATTTGATAGGCAATGGTCTTGTTATCCAGCCGTTTGATTTATTCAGAGAAGATATCATAGACGGTGTTATAGAAGAGGAACTATCCCAGAGTATATACACTAGCACAAGTACGATTAATAACAAATCAGTCAATTATAGATTTTTGGGGACATTGTTTGAATTTTATACTTTTACAGTGTCTCAAGCCCATAGGTTTAAACTTGCCTTGAAGAACAAAAGAAAGGTCGGGATAAAAAAATATATAAAAACCGTCATTAGAATTCTATTAGAATGCATTGGTGAAAAGCGCATAGCAATGCTTGAGAGATTAATTAAAGAGACTTTGTTTGATTGCCAGAACTGCGGCAATTGTATGCTTGCCTATACGTGGTTTATCTGTCCTATGGCAAAGTGCCCTAAAAGTGTTCGGTTTGGCCCTTGTGGTGGCTCTATAGACTGTCAGTGTGAGGTAGATAATACGCACAGATGCATATGGTGCGACATATTGGATAGGCATAAAAGGTATGACACCGTCAATATATATGAGAGAATACCCGTAGATAATGTTGCCAGGTTTGGAGAGTCTAGCTGGTGGAATCTATTGACGGGAAAGATAGCGCCAGTTCCTATTGATTTATATAAAAGACTATTTAAGGCCTTTATATCTTATGAATTTGCTAATATAGCATCTAGATTCAGATTATTAGCCAATTTTCTGAAGCCATCTATTCCGCACAAATTAGATGAAGAATTTGTACATAATTTGGAGAATCAGATACGGAGACTCGTTGAAAAAAATAATAGAATTAGGATTATTCTAGTCATAGACGGCCCTATTGATTCTGCCAAATTGCCTTTGGCAAGGTATATTAAAAGTAGATTAAACTCACGGAAGATAACAACCAAACTCATAATTGGCGATAGAATGAGTCAGAGATACGGGAATGGATTTCTAGGGCGTTATTCTTATCATAAAGGACTGTGCGAACAAATAAACTATTTCGCTGAAAAATATGATCAGATAGTTATTATATATGAGGGATATAATTCCCATAATATCTTTTACAGGATACTCAATGCTATAAACTTTCCATTTGTGTTATTGTTAGTTAATACAGGCACAGAGAAGATGGAGATTAAAAAGAAAAGTGCTAGTATTTTGGAAAAACATAAACCTCAACAGCCTGACACAAGACATTCTTCGTCAACTATTGACCAAAGGATATACCAGGTAGTTTCTAATTCTTATTTATTTCCTTCTAGGTTCCAATTCCCTGTTATTATGTATATTAATAAGGATTTTAAGGGGCAGATTAGTGGGGAGGATATCAAGAATATTTTTAGCATATTGAAAGACCGCCCCAAAGCATCAAAGGCATTCCCTGAGAGGTCTATAGATTATAAGTTGTTATCACCTTTTTCTGAAGATGTAAGACATATCCAGATAAAGGGAGCTCGCTTTGATGATAATTTAAAGGAATATAATCCCAACTGTAGTGCAAACAGGCATATACGTCCTGTCTTTCATTCTATAAATAAGAGAGGGGTTATCGAAATCATTTCCCAAGAGAGAATTGTGCCTTTGGGAGGATGTCTGCTTGAGAGGGTTATAAGAGAGTTTACTCAGACCCTCAGGATGCATCAGTTGCCTTTGCCTGATTGGTTAAAATTCAAGATTCCTGTTGGCTGGGGGTGGTTCCCAGGGATTAGGTTTAAGGGGAATATGCTTGGTTTTATCTTGCTGGGAATGGATGAGTTTTCTGCCTCTTTTAGGGGGCATCCTTATACAGAGGAGGGTTTTGTCTTAATAGGTAAAACCCTGCGATTCTTGCACCAAAATGGTATAACTCATAATAGACTGCATGAATTAAACCTAAGCATCCGTCCAGCTTACGTATGCGTACATGATCTAGAGACAGCAAAAGATATATCCTTAGATAGACTTTCTTATGGACAGTTTCTTGCTGAGATGTTTTTGGACCTCTATTATGCAGTGGAGAAAAATACAACAGATGAAGAAGATAGGGTTCATATGTTCTCTGGCTATTTATTTGATGGTGCTAGAGATAAGATCGAAGATATATTTAAGGACAACATATTCAATGAACTAGAGACCGTATTTGATGAAGGGCTGAGAAGACCGGTTGAGGAGATACCACACCCTCTAATAAATGAGATGAAACAGATTTATCCTGAGGCGAGAGTTGGAAGTGCAGCGAGCTCAGTTAAAGTAAAGAGAGGTAGTTCTGACGATCTTTTGACTTTTTCAAGTAATAATCCCATCAATCACACTGTGTTGTCAAATTTGGAGAAAATCTATAATCAGCTTAGGCAGCTTAATCCCTATGAGCGTCTGATGAAGTATATAGAAATAAAGGACAGCATTAAAGATATAGAGGTTCGGGAAAGATTTTATAAAGAATATTACTTGGGGGATATCCTATTTGCACATGGTAAGATTATCTCTTACCCTGAATTTCCCTCTAAATGTGAGCTCCATTTTGGAGATAACCTTTACCATACGGGTAGAGGTATTCCTTTAGTCAATTTCTTTGCGTTTATGGATCTATTATATCAAGCTGTTTCTATGGATAAGAGAGAGCTTCACATTCCCCACTCTCAGATTATAACACTTGCCCAGAGGACCTCAAATCCGCAGTTTTCCTTG
>JALVWL010000047.1 GCA_027034965.1 Candidatus Omnitrophota bacterium | reverse complement strand
GGTGCAGCAAAGAAGAGTGGGAGATATGATGTGCTCAAGCCTTCTATAGATGCATTTATTACGGGATTGAGATCTGATTTTGAGGTTCCGTATCTATTTTCTGAGAAGGAATTGAAGGATATTTCTTCCTTTGTGAATCGAAATGTCGAATCTGAAGCATTCTCTCACAATGGTGCATGGGGTAATGCGGCCTGGACAAGGGACCTGCTTGAGCTCTTGGGAGGACAGGTTGACCTGGCGGTGTGGGGGATTGAATCTGGTAGTGACAATCCAATGGCAGGTGGGATTGCCGTGTTGTATAGAAAGGAAGGTGATAGATGGGTTGCAGTGAGTAAGGCAGAGCTGGTCAACAGGACTCAATGGATTGATAAGGGTGATGGAAAGTATGAAAAAGATAAGGAATATCGTCTTGTCCTTTTCGAAAATATAGGCCTAATGCCGACAGAAGGATTGACCCTATCATATGCCGGATATGTTGATATCAGCTTTGATAAGGATAACAGGATATTTGGCCAGCACATACATATAAAGGATAAGATTAGCAAGAAGTTCCTGGCAGAGGCAAAAGCAGGTATGGTCTATGCCACAGCTGGCAGTGTGAATGTGATTTCATGGGAGGAAAATGATGAAATAAAGACCCTACCAATAGATATAGAAAGCCTTGAGAGGTATTACTCTGCCCAGGCAGCGATAGGTTACGAGGATGAGAATGGTAATGTGCTCAAATTCTACCTGCGCTGGTCAAAAGATATGGGTGCCTATACAGGTTATGAGGAATTTACTCCAGGTACAGCTGCAAGGGTAGCGTTGAACCGTTATCTGGCCTTGGGTGGAGCAGTTGAAAGGGAGATGTATAAATTAAGTGCCCAGGCCAAACTGCCCAAGGGTGTGGATCTGTCGGTTTCCCGTATCCATAATGACCATTATAACAAGACCTATTGGAAGATTTCTCTGGACATACCTGTTCCTGTAATGAGACAGATGAAGGTATCATTCGATGTTTCCCTACCTGAATCAGGTGATGCAATAGCACATTATGGACTAAGGGTTGGGGAAATCCCTCTGGTAAAGGCTAGAGATAAGGATAAGAAATTTGCGACGAAGATACATCCTGAAGAGCAAGAGCAGGTATTGAGCGGTTTTGGTTTTGTCTTTGGGCGATTAAATAAGGGCGGGGCAAAGGCTATATCGGGAGACAATCTTGATGAGAGAATAGAGGAAAAGGATATTTTCCTGTTGACTCGGACAGGGCAGAAGTTCAAGGTAATCTATTCCTATGGTGAGAAGGCCCTGGAGAGGAAAGAGCAGCTTAAGGGATATGGTATTGCCTACACGAACGATGGTGGGAAGCTGATATTGGATGAGTCTGATATATATAAATTGGTCACGCTTGAGACACTTGTGAAAGATAAAAAACTGATTGCCAGCCTTGGAATTCACGAAGATAAAGAACATAAAGGGCTTTACTGGATAGAGCAGAAAGTAAACGGCAGGCCGTATAGGTTTTATCTCAATGCAGTCTTAAAAGATGGCAGGCCTGTGCGAGATAAAGATGCAGATGAGATGCTTCTGCTGGTCCTGGATTCAAAGCATTTTGGTATAGTAGAGCTTGGAGTCAAGGGACTGTCCCTTAGCAAGGCAATAATGAATGGCATTGGTGCGGTTTATTTTGAGAGGCCGGTAGATTCAAAGGGGACTACCACCAAGGTACTTACAGAGAAGGGGCTTCTGGATTTGATTAAGAGTGGCAGGCTCTATGGACGTGTACAGAATAAGTATGGGCTGGCCAGTCGCATATTAAAGGTAAAGATTGGTAATGTCTGGGGCGTGCTGTTTTTAGGTAAGGAAGGCGTGAGGGTATTTAAAGAATTCGAGGATGGTCATCCTATAAGATTGATAAATGCAGAGACAGGCCAGACATTTTATATAAGCGAGAATGAAGTTCCTCCTACCCAGAAGGCCTATATAGTCAGGACAGAAAAAGGAGCCGGATTTGAGTTGATACCGGCTGAGAAGGATAAGGATGGCCGCTATATTGAGAAAAAGGGTATGCCTCTGGTGGATGTGGTTGTTGGCAAGAGAACAGGACAGTGGTTGGTTGATTTCTACCCTGGATATCTGAGCAAGGAGATAAACGAGGAGGTAAGAGGCAATCCTTATATAAAGATTGGTCATAAAAAGGTAAGGGTGAAACTGGATGCAAAAAATGGTGCAATATTTTATCCTGACTATTATAAATTCAGATTGGCCAGGGAGGATAAGACCAGCTGGGTTCACAGCGATGTGCTTAGTGATGATGTCCAGAAGATGATGAGCAAGCGCGCACTGGTGTTAAAAGATAAAGATGGGCATAAACATATCCTTATTCTTTCAAATCTTCTGAAACGCTTCTTTGACTGGGCTGATAGGTATGTTGATAGATACGAAGTTGTTCCTAATAAAGGCGTGCGGCTTTATATGAAAGGTAATCCTTCACCAGAGCAGTGGTATGGGAAACGTAATGGTGAGATAACGATTTTAGGTAAGCCTAATTACGACCGCAAAGACCCTGAAACTGGCGCTGCTGGTTATGATGCTCACATGAAACAGATAGAAAAGGCATGGGGCATGACAGAAAAGGAATTAATGAAGGATTTCTATGATAAGGATAAAGACAAAGGCGCTATGTTTGACGTCCGCCCAGGCCATAATAGTCTTATAGTCCTGACTGCAAGGGGCAGGAATCGTTATTGGATGATTCGTTACAAAGACACAAGAAATAGGGTTGTTACAGAGGCAATTGATGGGAATACAGGGAATACTATTGGAAGGGAAATCATTCCACACGTTATAACTATTTATAATCTCGATGATAATTCTATTGATAAAGGTGAAAGTGGGAATACATATCTTAGTTCTAATTCATTAGGGGATATTGGTCCTGGATGTGTAGAGAGAGAACGTGTTAAAAAAACTGTATTTGAACGGAAGGAAATTAGATTTAATATAAAAAATTTATTAAATGATGCTGCTGCAACAGCAGACAGTAAATTAAATGCCCAGTTGAAAGATATAAGTCGTCTTATAAAACAAAATAAAGGGATTATTCAATTGCCTTATAGGATATCAACTTCCCAAGAAATTCCTTATAAAGATTTACCCGCAGGAATCAAAAGAAACATAAATAATATACTAAATAAATTTGTACAAAACAAAAATATATCTATACATTATGACTTAAAAAGACTTAAATGGATTAAAATTATTTACTATAACCCTAAAAAGAAAGCTTTTTTATGGGAAATAAAGGCTTTCAAAAATGATGCTGAGCCAGTAATTGTTATTAGAGAGCAAAAAACAAAGTTTTTTGGCAAAGTAGAACACAATGGAATATTCATTGACGTGAAAATTACATATAGAGCCAATAGTGGTAAGGATTATAAGGTCAGTTTGCGTTTTGACGCAGATAAGATGGGTGAAGAAAACCCGACCCCGGTTGTTTTAGCCATTCAACTTAACAAGCCAGGAGAGAAATTTATAGTAGACTACTATAGGCAAATAGCTTTTATAGAAATACGTTCTGCCGAAAAGGGCTATCTTGTTGGGAAAAAACACTTGCGGGGAGATATGGTGTTTGGTAAGTATCAGTCTTCTAATTGGGAATCAATAATTAAAGATATAGAATATTTAATGGCACAGGAAAATATAGTTGAAAGAGAAGAACAATTTTATTCTTCAGAACAAGTTTATGGTTCTTTGTTGAAAGCTTTGGATATTCCTTTGATTGTTGCAACACGATATTTAATTTATAATGGCAGTGTTCATAAAGTTCTTGTTAGTGTTGGTGTGTTAAGTGATATAGATTGGGATAAGTTCGCCCAATATTCTGTTAATAAGGTTTTGTTCTACAAAGATCCTAAAGGGAAATCCACCGCAACAAATCTTTATTATCGTTCTATGCGTGATTTCAAGGGAAATGTGCGTTCACAGGTATTCTTTGCTGGAGTCGATAGTAAACATTTAAAACCTTCTATGGTTATATTTGTGACTGAT